>JAJFFL010000188.1 GCA_021776705.1 Alphaproteobacteria bacterium | reverse complement strand
TTCGCGCGCCGACCGACGGCGACAGCTTGGTCTGGGTCTCCTCTCCCGACGACGACGACCGCCGCCCGGTCCGCATCGGCGGCCCGAAAAGCAAGTCGGTCCGGATCATCACCGAAGACGGCACGCGCATCACCGGCGTCGGCTCGGGCACGATCGAGGCCTCCGGCGCCCAGTTCAAATTCGGCGACGGCAAGGTGATCGTCGACGGCCGGACTATCGAGGTCGACGACGACGAGATCGTGGTCATCACCGACGATGGCGACATCGAGATTCATGACTTCGAAGACTACGAGGACGAAATCGACGTCCGCGTGCCGCACATTCGCGGCCGCGACTTCGCGTTCGGATTCGAAGGGCCCAACGTGCGATTTGGCGACGGCGAGACGATCATTTGCCGCCACGACGAAGACGACGACGACACCGATTGCGAACGCCTCGACCTTGGAGAGTTGAAAGCGCTGCGCGAAATGCGGTTCGACTTCGATCGCCACTTCAGCGGCATGAGCGACGAGCTGCGCGCCGAAATGGAGGCGCTGCACGACGAACTTGACGACATGGACCACGACCTGCGGTTCGAGTTCGACTTCGACGACGACGACGAATTCAAGCGCGAAGCCCGCAACCGAGCCAAAGAAGTCAAAGCCTTGGCGCGCGAGATGCGCGAACGCAATCGCAATGTGGCGGGTGAGGCGCGCGAGCGCGCGCTGGCCATGGCCGATGCCGATCGCGAACGGGCGCGCGAGGAGCGTGCGCTCTCCCGCGAGTTGGCCGAATCAGCCCGCGAGTTGCGTGACCGCGACGGCGACTTGGAACGCGCCGTGCGCGAGGTTCGCCGGGCCGCCGAAGAAGCGCGCGCCGGCGCCGAAGTCGCCCGCGCCCACGCCGACGAAATGCGGGCCCGGGCCGACGACTTGCGCGAAGCGATTAAGAATCTGCCGGACGGCGAATACACCGTCGACGTCCGCCGCGGCCGCACCGTCTTCACCAACGAAGACGGCGAGGAATTCGTCGTCGACCGCGAGATCGCGTGGTTCGACGATATGGACGAGGACGACACGATCTCCATCAACCGCAACGACGACTGAACGCCGCCCCTCTCCTGCGCCTGAAGGCCGCCGCGCGCCCTCGCGGCGGCCTTTTTCGTCCTACCCTTGTTTCGCCTCAATCCCCCATGATTCAGAGACTTGCCCCGCCGCCCCGGGCGCGCGTAGGGTTCGCGACGGGGAAAGGGGCGCTCACTGGGAGGAGCGCCTGATGCGTTTCATTTTCGCGATCGCCGCCGCGGTGCTGCTGGCGGCGGCCGCCGCGCCGACCAGCCCGCGCTACGACATGGTCGTGGTCGCCGCGGACGACGAGGACGACGTCGTCCAATATGTCCGCAATCTCGACAACGGCGCGACCGCCGCGTTCTGGAACCACGGCGCGGATCCGGCGTACGACGCCGACGCCGAGGCGATGCTCGACGCCGCCGTGCGCCGCCACGGCTTCGACCGCCCGGCGGAACGTCAGGCGAACGCCGACCGCGTCAAGCTGAGCCTGTTCGGCCTCAAGATCGACGTTGAAGAAAAAGGCGCGGACGAAAACGCGGTCATCACCATGCCGCTCGGCTTCGGCGGCGGAACGTTGACCGTGGACGCGCGCGACGACGCCGACGGCGAACGCGCGCTGGTCACCATCGAGAAGGCCAAGGCCAAGGACGCCCGCGAGTTCATCGACGACATCGACGGCGCCTCGCGCGACGCGCGCGCCGCGATGAAAGCGCACCTCGGGCTCGACGGCGGAAAATGACGGAAACGTAATTCACCGCGCATCCGGCGGTAATGCTCAAGGCATCAGAGTGACGGTGTTCGACGAAGAGTCGATATCCCTCGAACCCCAGCTTAGGCGGCCTCTCCCCGAGGCCGCCTCTTTTCTTTCCGGACAAAAAAAGACGGGCCGACCAAGGTCGACCCGTCAATCTTCGGTCGGTCGAATGAGGGGCGTCTCCTCCCCGAAACGCCCGCCGTCGGAGGCTCGGGTCCAACGGCTGGGCTCATGAAACCGTCAAACATTACGCCGTGTCAATATGTGACACAGGCTAAACAGACAAAAAGCCTCAACTTTCGGCGCGCCGCCGACGGCGATCGCGCGGCCTTCGACACGGTCTCGGGACGGCCGCCGGCCGCGTCTTGTTGCGCCGCACAATCGCGCCCCCGCCGGCGATCATGAAGCGCTCCGCAGCTTGTCCAAAGTGGCGATCAAGTCGCCGGCCGCGACCGTGACCTGGCCCGGGCGTTCCTCGGTCCAAGTCTCGCGTGACTCGATCCCCTTGGCGGCTTCCGCGCCGGCCTTGAGGTCCTTGACCGTCACCTGACCGGCTTCGCGTTCCTCCGAACCGACCATGACCACGAACCGGGCGCCGCGCTTGTCGGCGTACTTCATCTGCTTGGCCATGTTCTTCGACCCCGCGAGACACACTTCGGCGGGGCGGCCCGACGCGGCGCGAATCTCTTGCGCCAGCGCGAAGTAGTCCCCGATGCGCTCCGGTTCGAGGGCGAGCACGACCGTCAGTTCGTCTTTGATCCGGTCTCGCCCGTTGTAGCGGTCGAGCAGGCTCAGCGCCGCGGCGAAGCGCGAGACGCCGAACGAGAACCCGGTCGCCGGGACGTCCTGCCCCTTGAACCGCGCGACGAGGTCGTCGTAGCGCCCGCCGCCGCCGACCGAGCCGACCCGCACCGGCTGGCCCTTGTCGCTTTCCAGGTCGAGCAGCAGCTCCGCCTCGTAGACCGGGCCGGTGTAGTAGCCGAGCCCGCGCACGATCGAGGGGTCGAACGCGGCGTGCGCGTCCGAAACGCCGAGGCGGTCGAGAACGCCATGGATGGCGTGGAGCGCCTCCAAGCCGGCCTTGCCGGCCTCCGACCAGACCACCGTTTCCTCGAGCTTGGCGAGCGCGACCTCGCGCGACGCGTCGCCGGAATTGACGAACCGCAGCACCGCCTTGACGCCGTCGGCGCCGAGCCCGGCGCCTTCGGTGTAGTCGCCGCTGTCGTCCTTGCGGCCTTCCCCGAGCAGCGCCGCGACGCCGTCTTCGCCGAGCCGGTCAAGCTTGTCGACGGCGCGCAGGACCCGCAATTTCTGCAGGGCGCCGGCGTCGGTTCCGGGCGCGCCGACGCTTTCCAGCACCGCGTCGAGCAGCCGCCGGTCGTTCACCCGCACCACGAATTCGCCCGGCTTAAGGCCCGCGGCCTGCATCACGTTCACCGCCAGAGCGATCATCTCCGCGTCCGCGGCCGGGCCGGGAGCGCCCACCGAGTCGGCGTCGCACTGGATGAATTCGCGGAAGCGTCCGGGGCCAGGCTTTTCGTTCCGCCAGACCGAGCCGAACTGGTAGCGGCGGTACGGCTTCGGCAACGTGTCGAAGTTTTCCGCCATGTAGCGGGCGAGCGGCGCCGTCAGGTCGTAGCGCAGCGCCATCCACTGGTCGTCGTCGTCGGTGAGCGCGAAGACGCCCTCGTTCGGCCGGTCGTCGTCGGGCAGATGCTTGCCGAGCGCGTCGGCGTATTCGAACGCCGGCGTCTCCAGGGGCTCGAAGCCCCACGACTCGTAGACGTCGCAGGCGGCGCGGATCAGGCGGCGTTCGGCCCGGACGACGTCGGAAGTCTTGTCCTCAAAGCCGCGCGGGCGGCGGGCCTTGGGTCGGAAAGGCTTGTCTTGCTTGCTCATGATCGGTCCGTGATTTGTCGGTGCGCGTGCGGGCGCGGCCCGCGTCGCGTGACGGACCGGCGCGGTCTTGGATCAAGAATGATGTCGGCGAACGCGCGCGATCAGCGCCGCCGTGGAGGCGTCGCGGGCGCGGCCTTCGCCGCCCTGCAGTTCGAAAAGAATTTCGGTCGCCAAGGTCTTGCCGAGCTCCACGCCCCACTGGTCGAAGGCGTTTATGCCCCAAAGCGCGCTAAGAACGAAGACCTTGTGCTCGTAGGCCGCTAAAAGCGCGCCCAGCGTCGGCGGGTCGAGATTGTCCAGCAGCAGCGTCGTCGACGGCCGGCCGCCGGGACACGCCCGGTGCGCGTCGAGCAGATCGTCCGGCGCCGCGGGACGGCCGGTCATCAGGGCTTCGGCCTGGCCGATCATGTTGGCGAGCAGAGCCTGGTGCTGGCCCGGGCGCGCTTCGGCGTCGTCGATCACGCCGATGAATTCAACCGGCGTCACGTCCGGCCCTTGGTGCAGCTGTTGGAAAAACGCGTGCTGGGCGTTGGTCCCGGTTTCGCCGAACACCAGCGGCGACGTGGTCCGCGCGACCGCGGCGCCGTCGCGGTCGACGCCCTTGCCGTTGGACTCCATTTCGAGCTGCTGCAGATAGCCCGGCAGAGCGCCGAGGCGGGTCGCGTACGGCGCCACGACCCGCGCCGGCCGATGTCGGACGTTGCGGTTCCAGATGTCGACGGCCGCCATCAGCAGCGGCAAGTTCTCCGCCGGCGGCGCGGCGCGAAAGTGCGCGTCCATCGCCGCAGCGCCGTTTCGAACGGCGTCGAAGGCCCCGGATTGCAGCGCGATCTCAAGCACGAGCCCGACGCTCGACCACAGGGAGTAGCGCCCGCCGACCCAGTCCTGGACCGGGAA
>JAJFFL010000187.1 GCA_021776705.1 Alphaproteobacteria bacterium | reverse complement strand
ACGCCGACCCCAGCGATTCTGCCGCATCGTCGAAATGACGACGCTCGAGTCCTTGATGAGGACGACCGGAATGCGCCGGGCGACCGACTCAACCCTGGCCCCGAAGCGCCGGGCGCCATCTCACGACCTGGCGAAAAGCGTGCGATAGCCGATGAACGCCGCCGCGACGGCGAGCGCCACGACGCCTTGCACGCTGTTCAACGGCGAAAGCACGTAGGTCAGGCGCTGGTCGTCGAGATCGAGCAAAGGCGCCTGCACGCTTTGATTCAACGAACCGATGGCGTCCTGCAGCATGGGCTCGACAAGCACGGCGCCGACCGCCAGCGCCAGACCGACGCAAAGCCGGCCCACGACCGCCCGACGCTCTCCGGCGCCGATCCGCGCCATCAAACGCCCCGCAAAGGCGTCCTCGGGCAGGTCCTCCTTGGCCTCGGCGAAGACGCGTTCCAGGTTGGGATCTCGTTCTTCCGTCATGCTTCACCCTTTCCCGCCGGCGCGCGGTCATAGGCCGACAGTCGCGCGCGCAGGCGCTGCGCGCCGCGACGAATGTGGGACTTCACCGTTCCCGCCGGAATGTTCGCAACCTCCGCGATCTCCTCGTGAGTCATGCCCTCGTGGTAGGACAACACCAGACACAGACGCGGATGCGCCGGCAAGCTCGCCAGAGCGCGGTCGAGATCGATGCCCGCCGCGACCACGTCGTTGCGCGCCGGCGCGGCGTCGTCCCACGCGTCCGCGTCGTCGGCGTTTTTCAACGGGTCGTTCTTCGACGCGTGCTGCAGCCAGACGTTCACGGCCACCCGTTTCAGCCAGCCGCCGAACCGGTCCGGTCGCTTCACTTGGCGGATTCGGCGCCACGCGCGCAGGAACGTCTGCTGCGCCAAATCGTCGGCGAGCGTCGGATCGCTGCAGCACCGCCGCATCAGATTGCGGATCCAGCTTTGGCGCAGGCGCACCAGCTGCGCGAACGCGTCGCGGTCTCCCTTGCGCGCCAAGCCGACGAGGATCGGCTCCGGACACTTGGCGTAAAAGTCTCGACCAGCGGACAAGAGGCGGTCTCCGGGTTCGAGCGAGCACGTCAGCCGCCATTCTTTTCAGGACCGGCGAACAGGCCGGCCAGCAACAGGCTGGCGCCGATGCACGCCACGAGCGCGCCGATGCCGTACATCGGCATCGCCCACTCCGGCGCTCCCGCGCCGATGAACCACCCAAACGCCGCCAGCCCCGCCGCGACGCCGAGCACCACCACCCCACCGATCTTAAGCTTGCGGTGAGGCTGCATGTCGCCGCGCATCAAGTTTTTCAGCGCCTGGTCCGCCGACTGGCCGCTCTCGATCGCCAGCCGCGCGGCTTCAATGTCGGCCTTGCTTTTGTCGCGCGTGACCCGCGCCGGCAGCCAGACGCCGGCCACGATGGCGGCGGCGATCATCAACCAGAACCCAAGGGTCGCGATGCCTTGTCCCAAACCTTCCATGTCGATCTCCTTTTCGAATGAGGCTTTCAGCTATGGAGATCGGTCCGGAGCGGATTTGGAGGCGCCCTCTGCAAAAAAAATGCACGTGCGGGCGGATTCCGGGAGTTGTCGGCTTGCGGCGCGGGCGACCGGGCGCGCCCCCACATCCAACGTTTCACGACCGACAAAGAGGGCCCGCGCGCGCGGACGGCCGTCGCGGCGCCCCTATTTCATCGTCGGAATGATGAAGGCGGAGTCCTCGGTGAGGCCTTCGGGCCAGCGTTGGGTGACGGTCTTCACCTTGGTCCAGAAGCGCACGCCTTCCATGCCGTGCTGGTTCTGGTCGCCGAAGCCGGAGCGCTTCCAGCCGCCGAAGCTGTGATAGGCGACCGGCACCGGGATCGGCACGTTGATGCCGACCATGCCGACGTTGACCCGCGCCGCGAACTCGCGCGCGGCGAGGCCGTTGCGGGTGAAAATGGCGACGCCGTTGCCGTACTGGTGGTTGGACGGCAGGGCCGCGGCTTCTTCGAAGTTCTTCGCCCGCACGATCTGCAGCACCGGGCCGAAAATCTCTTCCTGGTAGGTCTTCATCGTCGGCGTCACATGGTCGAACAGCGTCGGGCCGATGAAGAAGCCGTTCTCGTGGCCTTGCAGCTTGAATCCGCGCCCGTCGACCTTCAGCTCGGCGCCTTCGTCGACGCCCATCTGGATGTAGTTTTCGATGCGCTTCTTGTGGGCGGCGTTGACCACCGGCCCGTAGTGCGCGTCGGGGTCGGTCGAGACGCCGATTTTCAATCCGGCGATCGCCGGCAAGAGCTTGTCGATGAGTTCGTCCGCCGTGTCGTCGCCGATCGGCACCGCGACCGGCAGCGCCATGCAGCGTTCGCCGGCCGAGCCGAAAGCGGCCCCGACGAGGTCGTTGACGACCTGGTCCATGTCGGCGTCGGGCATGATCACGCCGTGGTTCTTGGCGCCGCCGAAGGCCTGGACGCGTTTTCCGTGCGCCGTGCCGTTCGCGTAGATGTATTGCGCGATGTCGGACGAGCCGACGAAGGACACCGCCTTGACGTCCGGGTGAGTCAGGATCGCGTCGACCGCCTCCTTGTCGCCGTGGACGACGTTGAGCACGCCGTCCGGCCCGCCGGCTTCGAGGAACAGCTCGCCGAGCCGCAACGGCACCGACGGGTCGCGCTCGGACGGCTTCAACACGAACGTGTTGCCGCACGCGATGGCGACGCCGAACATCCACATCGGGATCATCGCCGGGAAGTTGAACGGCGTGATGCCGGCGCAGACGCCGAGCGGCTGCCGCATTGAGTAGACGTCGATGCCGGGGCCCGCCCCTTCGGTGTACTCGCCTTTCTGCGCGTGCGGAACACCGCAGGCGAATTCGATCACTTCGAGCCCGCGCTGCACGTCGCCGCGCGCGTCGGCGAGCACCTTGCCGTGCTCGGACGAAAGCAGCGCCGCAAGCTCGTCCATGTGCTCTTCGACAAGCTGCTTGAACTTGAACATCACCCGCGCGCGGCGCTGCGGGTTGGTCGCGGCCCACGACGGGAACGCCTTCGCCGCGGCCTGGATCGCCTTGTCGACTTCGCCGCCGGTCGCGAGCTGCACCTTGGCCTGCACCTCGCCGACGCTGGGGTTGAAGATCTCGCCCCAGCGCCCGGACGCGCCGGCGACCGGCTTGCCGGCGATGAGGTGGTGGACTGCGCGCACATCAACGGTCGCGGCGGCGTCGGCCATGGGGATGCTCCCTTGAGATTGGGTTCGGATTTCGATCCGGAAATACGCCCCTCGGCGGCGCGAGTCGAGGGAGCCGCGGGCGGCGCGAGCGCGGCTCAGCGCCGCAAGCTGAATTTCAAGCGCCCGAAAGCGGGTTTCGAGCGGCGGCGGCGGCCCCCGCGAGCGGCTTGGCCGAGGGACAAGCCGGCGCTTGTCCCTCGGCGCGCGTCCGCTCCGCCTAGTCGGCGGCGGTCACTTCGATGGCGGTGCGGGCGATCACCCGCTCGCCGTCGAGCACGTAGCGCAGCTCGTAGGTTCCCGGCGCGTCGGGCGCCTTGAGCCGCGCCGGCGCGCCGTTGCGCGCGTACCGGTAGGAGCTGTACTTGCGGTCCTCCGCGTCGGCCGTGGTGATCGTCACCAGGTCGCGCTGGAACGCCGGACCTTCGAACGCGACGTCGAACTCGGAACCCGCGGCGACCGACGCCGGCCCGCTCACCGACGCGTCGACGTCGCCGACCTCGACCGCCGTGCGGGCGATGACGCGCGTGCCGTCGAGCACGTACCGCAGCTCATAGGTTCCCGGCGCGACCGGCATCTTCACTTTCGAGTCGTTGTCGCGGCCGGTGTAAAAATAGTCGGTGAACTTGCGTTCGGCTTCGTCCGGCGCGACGACGGTGATGAAGTCGCGAACGTTGCCCGGGCCAGTCCATTCCACGACGATCGTTTCGCCGGCGCGCGCGCCGACCGGCGGCGTGATCGTCGCCGCGGCGTCGACCACCGTGATCGGCGTCCGGGCGAGCACCTTGTTGCCGTCCTGCACGTAGCGGATCTCGTAGTCGCCCGCCTGCACCGGCATCTTCAACTTCGCGTCGTTGCTGCGGCCGGTGTAGAAGTAGTCGTTGTACTTGCGTTCGGCGTCGTCCGGCAGCGTCACCGTGACGAAGTCGCGGGCGTCGGCCGGCCCCGACCATTCGACCGTGATCGTCTCCCCGACCTCGGCTTCGGCCTGCGCCGCCACCGTCGCTTCAACCGCGCCGACGGCGATCGGGCGCCGGGCGATGACTTTGTCGCCCGACAGGACGTAGCGAAGCTCATAGTCGCCCGGCTCGAGCGGCGCCTTCAGTTCAACCGGCGAACCATTGTTGGTGTAGGCGTAGCTCGTGTAGGCGCGCTCGCCGGCGTCCGGAGCCACGATCGTGACCCAGTCGCCTTGGCCGTTCGGTCCGGTCCAGTCGACGTCGAACTGCGCGCCGGCGTCCACGGTTTCGGCCGCCGCCAACGTCGCCGCCGCGGCCCCGACCGCGAAGGGAATCGACGCCAGGACGCGGCGCGGCTGGCCGAGCACATAGCGGATCTCATAGTCGCCCGGTTCGACCGGCGTGGTGATCTTCAGCGGGTTTCCGCTGTTGGTGTAGGTATAGCTGAGATACCGGTTCGCGTCCGATCCGGCTTCGGCGATCGTGACGTAGTCGCCTTGCCGGTTCGGGCCTTCCCAGTAGACGACCACTTCGGCGTTGGCGTCGGCGCCGGCCTCAGGGACGGCGCGCACGCTGGCGCCGAACTCCGGTTCCAGAACGACGGTGATCGTGCGTTCCTGACCGGGTCGGATCTCTTCGAGCGCGGCGGTGCCGGACAGGCCGTCGGAGACGCGGGTGGCGGTGACGTCGACGACGCCGGCCGGCACCTCGGCGACGGTTTCGCCCGAGTCGTCCTGTTCGAACAAGACGGCGCCGCCGCCGGCTTGGCGCACCATCCAGGCGAGGCCGGACTCGACCACCGGTCCGCCTTTCAATTCAGTGGCGCGAAGGTTCAAGGTTCCGGTCGTGACCGGCTCCGGTTCCGGCGCCGGCGGCTCGTCCACCACTGTCTCCTGAAGCGCCGACGTCAGCTCGTCGGCGTTGGACGCCAGAAGAAACCGGCCGCCGGTGTTCTCCGCCAGGCACTGCAGCTGGGCCTTGGCCTCGGCTTCCTCGGCGACGTCGAAGCCGATGACGTGGGCGGTGAAGTCGACGCCCGCGGCTTCAAGTTCGTCGCCGAGCGCGCAGGGGTCGACGTCGCACGTCTCGATGCCGTCGGAGACCAAAATCACGGTCGCCTTGACTTCGGTGTAGCGCAGTTCCCCGGCGGCGCGGCGCACGGCTTCGGACAACGGCGTCATGCCCTTGGGGTTGAGGCCGACGACGGCGTTGCGGATCGCGTCGCGGTCGTCGGTGACTTTGGCGATCAGCTCGATGTCGTTGCAGTCGCCCTTGCGGTTGTGGCCGTACGCCATCAGCCCCAGATGTCGCTGCGCCGGCATGTCGTCGAGCAGACCGGCGATCGTGTCGCGCGCGATCTCGATCTTGGTGACGCCGTTGATCTGGCCCCACATCGATCCCGACGCGTCGAGCACCAGGATCGCGTCTTCCGCGACGGCCGCCGCGGCTTCCGCGGCCGGCTCGTCCTGGGCGAATGACGCGGCGAATCCAAGAAGGCCGGCTGTCCCGGCGAGTAGAAGCTGGCGCATGCGTGTCCCCGTTTTTGCTGCTCGTCGCTTTCAGTTTCAGATTTGAGACTACTCGGCATCAGGGCGAAAGGGCGGCGTCCCGGCGTCAGCCGACCGTGAACGAAAACGACCCCGACCGGGAGGCGCCTTCCGCGTCGGCGACGCGCCAGACGACGGTGTAGGTCCCGGGCCCGAGCGCCGGCAGCGGCACGCTCACGGTTTCGCCTTCCGGAATGTCGGCGACGTCAAGCGTCATGACGCCGCCGGTCGCGACCGCCAGGGCCACCGTGTCCAAGATCACCGGCACGTCGAAGGCGAGCTCCAGCGCGGCCGGCGCCTCGATCAGCTCGGCGCCGTCGGCGGGCGTCGACGCGGTGAGCGCAGTCGCGTCCTGCGCGACGGCCGGCGCGGACGCGGCCAGAGCCGCCGCGGCGGCGAGTGCGGGTATCAGGCGAAGGGTCATGGCGTCGCTCCTCAATCGTCGGCGCGCACCCTTGAAGCGCGTCAAGGCGATTGTGGGGCGCCGGGAATCCCCAAGGAAATCGCCGAACGCAGCTGGATTGCTGCACAACAACTTCGAATCATTCGAAAATCGGCGACGTTTCAACGCCAGGGGGCCGCATTGAACACGCTGTTCAACGTCATCTTCGCGCACAAGTGCCGATCCACGCACCACAAGATCGCGCTCGACGCCTTGCGATTCCTCGAAGGACCGGAGGCCGAGCGGCGGCGCAATCTGTTCGTCGCCCGCCACGAGATCTACTTCGCCGGCGCCAAGGCGCCGGACACGACGTTCAAGGACTTCACCAACCATGTCCTGCACGTGCGCGACAACTACTGGGGCGGCGCGCCGAAAGCGGCGCGCAAGTGGTACGACGAAGCCGTCGCCGCGATGCGCGAGAAACGCTGGGACGACGCTGTCTACGCCGCCGGGGTGATGAGCCACTACTTCACCGACCCGCATCAGCCCTTCCACACCGGCCAGACCGAAGAGGAAGGCGCGATCCACCGCGCGGTCGAATGGAGCTTCACCAAGAGCTACCATGAATTCCAAGCGATCCTCGAGGAGGACCTCGGCGGCTACCCGGTCGTCGAGACGCCGGCCACCGATGCGTGGCTTGAAGACATGATCCGCGACGGCGCCGAGGCGGCCAACGTCCACTACCGCACCGTGATCGAGCACTACGATCTGAAGGCGGGACGCAAGAATCCTCCGGCCGGGCTGGACCAAGAGATCAAGGACCGGATCTCCGGACTCGTCGGCCTCGCCGTCGTCGGACTGGCGCGCGTGCTCGACCGAGCGTTCGCCGAAGCCGCCGTGTCCCCGCCGCGCCACGCCGTCACCCTCGCCGGCTACATCGAAAGCCTCGACGTCCCGCTGCACTGGGTGACGTCGAAGATGACCGACGCCGCCGAAGCGCAGATCGTGGCGAAGATCTACCGCGAGGTGAAAAAAACCGGCAAGGCGGTCAAGTCGCTGCCCGAAGACGACAAGGTCGTGCGCGCCCGCCACGCCGTGGAGGTGTTGCGAACGCCGCTCGACGTCCTCGACGCCCAGCCCTTGAAGCCGCTCGGCGCGAAACACGGGAGCGGCGAGACCGCGCGTCCGCGGCGCCGCATGAAGGCGCGCACATCGAAGCCGGTGCGCTCGGAGCTGCCTCCCTCGCCGGTCGCCGCGCCATCCTACGCCAAACCCAAGGCGCCGCGCGGCGTCGATTTGGCCGAGGCGCAGCCGTCGCAAGGCGGGCGCATCACGGCCGACAGCCCTGTCGTCGATGCGCCGTCGATCGGCCCCAAAACGGCGCAGCGACTCGCCGCGATCAAGGTCAAGACGATCGGCGACCTGCTCGCGCTCGACCCCGCCAACGGCGCGGCCTGGCTCAAGACCCGCTGGATCACCGCCGACGTCGTGCGCGACTGGCAGGCGCAATCCCGGCTCGTGCTCGAGGTCGACAAGTTGTTCGGCCACGACGCCCAGATCCTGGTCGCGCTCGGCGTCCGCGACACGGAGACCTTGGCGAGCGAGGACGCCCGCGGCTTGCTCAAGCGGATCGCGCCGTTCGCCGAGAGCGCGGAAGGCCAGCGCATCATTCGCTCCGGCAAAACTCCCGACCTGGAGGAAGTCTCCAACTGGATCACTTGGGCCCGCAAGAAAGGCGCGGCCTGATCGGACGCGGCGGCGTAGCCGGGGGTGCGACAACATGAACCCGCCCGCCGGTCGCAAAGCTTCACCGCGGCCGGCTCGTTCGATTAGGCTGAATGCCTGACGAAGGGAGCCGACCATGCGGGTATTCGCATTCGCCGTCGCGGCGGGGCTGATCGCCGCCGCCTGCGCGACCGACCTCACCGACGAGGACATCGCCGCGATCGAGGCCGCCTGTGCGGAAGACCGCGGCGAGTCGATCGAAGACCGCGTCGCGCGCGAACGCGCCGAGCAGGAATGCGCCGCCGCCACCGGCGAGACTTCGTCCGAGGCGATCCGCGACGCTCTCGGCGGCGACTGATCCCGCGAGACTCGGCCCGCCGTCGGACCTGTCGACTAATCGCGCCCGACGCTTGCGCTCGGCCGGCGCGGGGCGGAGTCTTCGGTCATGGACCTCACGGCTGATTCGGCCGCCGACGCGCGCCACGTGGTCGACGCCCTCATCGAGGAGCGCGCCGCGCACTTGCGTGCCAACCCGGTCGTCTGGCCGCTCGTGCGCGCCGTCGCCTATCCGCTTCTCGGCTATCGCGACGCCATCGCCTTCGTCGACCGCATCGCGCCGCTTCCGGGTTGGGACATCTCCGAACTCGTCGCCGACGACCTGGCGTTGCGGATCGACGCCGACGGCGCCGACCATGTGCCGGCGACGGGCGCCTGCGTCGTCATCGCCAACCACCCGGGCGGCATTGCCGACGGGCTCGCCGTGTGGGAGTTTCTCGCCGCGCGTCGGCCGGATCTGATTTTCTTCGCCAACCGCGACGCCTTGCGCGTCGCGCCGGGGTTGGGCGACGTCGTGATCCCGGTGGAGTGGCGCGAAGCGCACCGCAACCGCGCCAAGACCCGCGAGACGTTGAAAGCCGCCGCCGAAGCGTTTCACGCCGGCCGTTGTGTCGTGATTTTCCCGGCTGGACGGATGGCGACCTGGTCGTGGGCGTCGCGCTCGCTCGTCGAACGTCCCTGGCTGCCGACCGCCGTCACCCTGGCGCGCAAGTTCGCCGCGCCGATCGTGCCGCTCGGCGTTCGGGCGCGCATGTCGTTCGCCTACTACGCGCTCGCGCACGTCTCCGAAGAACTCAAGAACATGACCTTGTTCCGCGAGTTGTTGAACAAGCGCCGGGCCAAGTACCGACTGCGCGCCGGCCCGCCATTGAGCCCCGTCGACCTTCCCGCCGATCCGGACGCCGCGACGCGCCGCCTGCGCACCGTCACCGAAGCGCTGGCCTGGGGCGACTGAACTCAACCGGCGCCCAGATTGTCCGCGATCCAGTCGGCGATTTCGGCGTTCATGGCGGGGTGCGCTTCAAGGATTCGCGAGGCGTGGGCGTCGCCGGGGACAATGCGGATTTCCGCGGTCGCCGCACGTTCGCGGACGGCGTCGACGACCAGCCCGACCCAATGAATTTCATTCTCCGACGCCACGAACAGCCACGGAACGCCGGACGCGTCGACGCCGTCGACGGACTCGTCGCTGAAGTCGCCGGGGCCCATCATCACCACGGCCGCCGGCCGCGCGAGACCGGAGCGGAACGCGACCGCGGCCCGCTCGCCCGAATAGCTCGCGCCGAGAACGGCGATGCGGTTGGCGTCGGCCCAATCGGATTCGGACACGTGGAGATAGGCGCGAGCGACGTCGATCCAGGCGCCCGGGTTGATGGCGCGCGTTTCGCTTTGCTCGGGAATGAATCGCCCTTTGTTGACGCTGTCGCCGTGGCCGCGCAGGTCGAGCTGCAACGCCGCGACACCGCGGGCGGCGAGCGCCTGGCCGAGCGCGTCGTACTCGGACCGGTTCCCGGCGGCGCGGTGCAGGAGGATCGCCGCCGGCTGCGGGCCGGCCAGGTTGGCGTCGCGGCGCAGCGTGGCGACCAGTTTCCAACCGTCCGCGTCGAGGGTGACGGTCTCGACGACGATTGCGGGAGCCGAGACGGGTTGAGGTTGCGCCGACGCGCACGCGGCGCACAACGTCAGGAGTCCGAGACCGGCGGCGCGCATCAATTCGCCGCGGCGGCCGCAACTCGATCGAGATGCGCCAGCACCGCCGTCCATGTCGGTTCGACGTCGCCGTCGACGCGCTCGGCGACAAGCATCGACGCGCCGTGAGCTCCCGGATCGGCGACGAAAGTCGCGTGACCCGCGGCCGCCACAGCGTCGAGTTGTTCGGCGACGGCGGGAATGGCGGCCTCGTTGGCCGGGCGCAGCGCCAGCAACGGCACGCCCACGTCGTTGATCACGTCGTTCGGGCTGCAGTCCGCCATTGGCCCGCCGGCGGCCGGGGAAAAGGCGAGCGCGCCGTCGATCTTGTCAGCGTGCCGCGCCGCGATGCGGATTGTGAGGCCGGCCGAGTAGCTGGACCCGGCGATGAGCAGCGGGCCGGTGAACCCCTCGGCGCGCGCGGCGTCGATCGCGGCGACCAGGTCCTGTTCGGCGGCGCAGTAGCCGGGGTCGTCCGCGAACGCCGCAGCGGTGCGATTCACACCGCCGAAACGGTCGCCGCCCGATCGCGCGTCGACCGCGATCGCATGGACTCCGTGCGCCAGCAGCCGCGGCACGATCGGCCCGTATTCGCCGCGCGCGTCGCCGCCGGCTTGATGAAAGAGCACGATCACCGGCGCCGACTTCGGCGCGCCGGTTTCATAGACGTCGGCGTAAACTTTCGTGCCGTCAGTCGACGAAAACGTGATTTCCCGACCGTCTTGCGCCTGGGCGCAAGCGGCGACGACGGCCACGAAACATGCGGCGGCGATTCGATTCACGACCGTCTCCCCTTCGGTTTCGATCCGGATGCTAGTCGGCGACGGAACCGGCGCGACGCGAATGCGACGAACCACGCGGCGCCGGCGTCAAATCACGCGTTCGACCATCATGTGCTTGATCTTGGCGATCGCCTTGGCCGGGTTGAGGTCCTTGGGGCAGACCTGGGCGCAGTTCATGATCGTGTGGCAGCGGTAGAGCTTGAACGGATCTTCGAGGTCGTCGAGGCGCTCGCCCGTCGCCTCGTCGCGGCTGTCGGAGAGCCAGCGGTACGCCTGCAGCAGCGCCGCCGGCCCCAAGTACTTGTCGCCGTTCCACCAGTAGCTCGGGCACGAGGTCGTGCAGCACGCGCACAGGATGCACTCGTACAGCCCGTCAAGGAGTTCGCGGTCGGCCTCCGACTGCTTCCATTCGCGCTGCGGTTCGGGAGTCTTGGTTTGCAAATACGGCGCGACGTAGCTGTGTTGGGCGTAGAACTGGGTCAGATCCGGAATCAGGTCCTTCACAACCGGTTGATGCGGCAGCGGCGCCACCGAAATCGGACCGCCGCCGAATTCGTCCCAGCCCTTGGTGCAGGCGATGGTGTTGCGGCCGCCGATGTTCATCGCGCACGAGCCGCACACGCCTTCCCGGCAAGATCGCCGCAGGGCCAACGTCGAGTCGACGTTGTTCTTGATCCACAGCAAGGCGTCGAGGACCATCGGACCGCACGCGTCGACGTCGACGTGGTAAGTGTCCCAACGCGGATTGCCGTCCGATTCCGGATCGTAGCGGTAGACTTTGAACGCCCGGGTGCGCTTTGCGCCGTCGGGCGTCGGCCACGACGTGCCCTTTTTGATCTTGGAGTTTCGCGGGAGCGACAGCTCGACCATGACATCCGACCTCGTCTGACGCCGGCGGGGACCGCGGGCGACTCGCGTGCAAGCGTATCGCCCCAGCCGCGAAAAACCAGACCCGCCAAGACGGAAAGTCGCGCCGGAAGGCGCTAGGGGCAGTAGCCGGTTTCCTGCATCACCTCGAAGTCGTCGCGTTTTTGGGCGGCGATCGTTTCAAGTTGGCGGATCCGGTCGAGCCGGTTGGGGATGGCTTGCGGGTCGTCGTCGATCGCGGCGACACCGTCGCGGCGCTGCTGGATCCACTCCCGGTGCGATTCGATCTCCGCCTCAATGCTGGCGATGTCGGCCGTCTGCGCGTCGCAGACGCCGCAGGCTTGCGGCTTGGCCACGGTATCGCACCAGTTGGTCCACGGCGCGAGCGCCTGGTCGCGTTGCGCCCGGCAAGCTGCGATCTGCTCGCCCAGGTACGGCGTAAAGTCTCGCTGCATCGACGCGTCGACGGCCCCCACGCATTGTTGCCGAATGTCGCTCGCAAAGGCTGAGCACGCGAGGCGGCCCTGCACGACTGGGTCGCAGCTCGACTGAAACGACGCCGGAAGCGCCGCGCAGGCCTCCGGGCCTTGCTGCGCTTCGCATTGGTCCAGCGTTTCGGAAACGCAAAAATTGATCATTTCCTTGCGGCGTTCGTTGGCCTGCGCCCGCAGCGCCGATTCCATGCCGGCGCAATCAATGTTTGTCGCCGGCGGTTCGCTGACGGCGCAGGTGCACGACCCGCCCATGTCGCCCGGGGACAGCAGAAGATCGCCCTCGACGGGCGGCGGCAAATCCGAAAACGTCGGCGAATCGAACCCGAAATCGACTTGCGGCGGCGGCGTCGGCGTTTCGGCCGCGCCATCAGATTCATCCTGGGCCGACGCCGGTCCTGTCCAAGCGAAAAACGCCAGGGCGGCGGCGGCGACGATCGAAAGCTGCGTGCGGGGTCTTAAGGTCATAGGTGTCGTTCTTGCCGCCGAGGTGAGCAAAAATGTGGCCGAAAACCAGCTTGTTGCAGACCGGGGCGTCTAGGCCGTCGGGCCGACGCGCGTCAAGGTTCCTCAACCGCGCAGCGCCCGCGGCACCATCAGCTTGAGGCCTGACCAGACCGCGTCGACGGCGCAAACCTTCACGTCGACCAGCCGGTTGGCGAGAGCGAGATCACGAACGACGTCTTCGGTGACGTCGGTCTCAACTCTCGACGCCTTTTTGGGCCATGAGACCCAGATCATGCCGGCGTCGTGAATCGACGCCCGAAGATTTTCGATCACGGGCTCCAAGTCGGATTTCGAGGCGACGAACACGTGCACGACGTCGAGATCGTCGCCCGGCGCCGCCCGCGACGCGACCGACGCGAAGCCGGCGGCCGTGCGCAGGCCGGCGTGCGCTTTCGGCAAATTGAGAAACGCGACCCGCTGGCCGTCTTTAAGGCCGAGCTTCTTCGGCAGCGGCGTGCCCGAATAGCCGGCCTCCGACATGACCGCCTAGTACACCCGCGCTTTCGGCTCGATGTAGGCGATGTCGTTGGTCATCGTGAAGGCGTGAACCGGCCGATAGTCGAGCCGCACGACGCCGTTCTCGTCGACCCAGGACAGCGTGTGCTTCATCCAAGTTTCGTCGTTGCGATCCGGAAAATCTTCACGCGCGTGCGCGCCGCGGCTTTCCTGCCGGTTGACGGCGGAGTTCACGGTCGTGGCCGCGTTGATGAGAAGATTGTCGAATTCCAGGGTTTCGACGAGGTCCGTGTTCCAGATCATGCCGCGGTCGGTGACCTTGACGTCCGACGCCGCCTTATAAACGGCGGCGATTTTCTCGACGCCCTCTTGCAGCACGTCGCCGGTGCGGAACACCGCGCAATTGTCTTGCATCGCGTGCTGCATCTGATCGCGCAGCCGCGCCGTGGGCGTGCCGCCGTCGGCGTTGCGGAAGCGGTCGAGGCGGTCGAGATGCTTGTCGGCGGCGCCCTTTGGAAGCTCCGGCGGGGCCGCGCTCTTCTCCGTCGTCTCGCCGGCGCGCAGACCGGCGGCGCGGCCGAACACGACCAGGTCGATCAGCGAATTCGACCCCAAGCGGTTGGCCCCGTGCACGGACACGCAGGCCGCTTCGCCGACGGCCATCAAACCGGGCACGACGGCGTCCGGATCGTCGCCTTTCTTGGTCAGGACTTCGCCGTGAAAATTCGTCGGAACGCCACCCATGTTGTAGTGCACGGTCGGCAGCACCGGGATCGGTTCCTTGGTCACGTCGACGCCGGAGAACACGCGCGCGCTCTCGGAAATTCCGGGCAAACGCTGGTGGATGATATTCGGGTCGAGGTGGTCGAGATGCAGATGAATGTGGTCCTTGTTCCGGCCCACGCCGCGGCCCTCGCGGATCTCGATCGTCATCGAGCGCGAGACCACGTCGCGCGACGCGAGATCCTTCGCCGACGGCGCGTAGCGCTCCATGAAGCGCTCGCCTTCGGAGTTGGTCAGGTAGCCGCCCTCGCCGCGCACGCCTTCGGTGATCAGGACCCCGGCGCCGTAGACGCCGGTCGGATGAAACTGCACGAACTCCATGTCCTGTAGCGGCAGACCGGCGCGCGCGACCATGGCGTTGCCGTCTCCGGTGCAAGTGTGGGCGGAGGTGCAGGAGAAAAACGCCCGGCCGTAGCCGCCGGTGGCGAGGATCACCTTGTGGGCGCGGAACCGGTGCAGCGCGCCGTCGTCAAGACGCCATGAGGTGACGCCGCGGCAGCCGCCCTCGTCGTCCATGATCAGATCAAGCGCGACGTGCTCGATGAAGAATTCGACGTCGTATTTCAGCGATTGGCCGTAGAGCGTGTGCAGGATCGCGTGGCCGGTGCGGTCGGCGGCCGCGCAGGTGCGCTGCACCGAGCCTTCGCCGTAGTTGCGGGTCATGCCGCCGAAGGCGCGTTGGTAGATCTTGCCGTCCGGCGTGCGGGAGAACGGCACCCCCCAGTGCTCGAGTTCGTAAACCGCGTCCGGCGCGTGGCGGCAGAGGTATTCGATGGCGTCCTGGTCGCCGAGCCAGTCGGAGCCCTTGACGGTGTCGTACATGTGCCAGCGCCAATCGTCCTCGCCCATGTTGCCGAGCGACGCCGAGATGCCGCCCTGCGCCGCCACGGTGTGCGAGCGGGTCGGAAACACTTTGGTGACGCAGGCGGTCTTGAGGCCCGCCTGGGCGCAGCCGAGCGCGGCGCGCAGGCCGGAGCCTCCGGCCCCGACGACGACGACGTCAAAGGTGTGATCGTTCCATTCGTACGCGGCCATGCGCCGTCAGCCTCCGAAAGCGACTTTCAGTATCGAAAACACGCTCGCGACCCATAGGACGCCGGCCGCGAAGGTGTTGAGAATCAACAGGGCCGCACGGGTCCCGTGTTTGCCGATGTAATCTTCGATCACCACCTGCAGGCCCAGGCGCATGTGATAAAACGCCGCACTGACGAGCAGCAGCATGGCGATGGCGTTGACCGGCGCCGCCAGCCACGCGGCGGCGTCGGCGTAACCGGCGCGGTACGCCGTGACGATCGAAAAGATGAACCAGGGAACCAGCGCCGCGAGGGCCACCGCCGACACCCGTTGGGCGATGAAGTGGTCGGTGCCGGATTTGGCGCTGCCGAGGCCGGCGGCGGTTTTCATCGGCGTGCGCAGCGGATCGGCCATGTCCGTCCCCTCAAACCGCGTAGGCGGCGAACCAAATCGCCACGGTCGCCGCGGCGGCGGCGAGGATAATGACAACGCTGACGCCGGAGGCGAAACCGGGCGCGAATCCCTTGCCGGCGTCCCAGAAAAGATGGCGGATGCCATTGAACATATGGAACATCGCTGCGCCGGTGAACGCGAACAAGATCCCGCGGCCGGCCCACGACAACAGGAAAGTCTCGGCCGCCGCGTAGGCGTCCGGTCCCGCGGCGATCGACAACAGCCACGCGGTCAGCAGCAGCGCGCCCGCGTACATCGCCACCCCGCTCGCGCGGTGCAAGATTGATGTCGCCATGGTCGCGTGCCAGCGCCAAACCTGAAGGTGCGGCGACAGCGGCCGCGCGTCGTTGGAGCCTGCGGACATGATGCACCCGTTTCCCGGCTCTGGCTGAAACGATCCTGCGCGGACCGCGCCGCAAGCCGCACGATTCATTCCGGGGCGGAGCCTAGGCCCGTCGCCGCGCCGGTCAAGCCGGGAACATGTCGGCCTTGGGCCCTCGCCCGCGCACGGCTAAGGTTCAGCCGGCCTATCGGAGGGAAATTCATGCCGCGCTTGCTCGCCTTGGTCGCCGCCCTGCTTTTCGCCAATTGCGCGGCCGCCCAGGAGTCGCCGTCCCCCGCCTCCGCCGAACTGTCGCAACTCGTCGACGACGTGCGCGCGTTCGACCTTGCGGAAAATCCGATCGAGCGCGCCCGCGAAGAAGACGACGCCGAGGCCAAGCGGCGGCTGCCGTCGAGCACGCCCGAGGACGAAGCCCGTCGGGCCGCCGCCAATCAGGCGTTCTTGACTCGCGCCGAAGCGATCGCCGACGACGGCTTGTCGGATCAGGAGCGAGTCACCCGCGGCCTGATGGCCTACCGGCTGCAGCGCCGAGAGACGTCGGCGGCGTTCGACGAGGACCGCATCCCATTCGTCAACGACTCCGGCGTGCACACGTTTCTCGACGGGCTCGCGCGTTCGACGACGATCCGCAGCGTCGACGACGCCGACGCGCTGGCGGCGCGCTACCGCGACTACCCGCGCTGGGTCGATGAGCAGATCGCGCACATGCGGCGTGGGATCGAGAGCGGTTGGGTGCAGCCGAAACTCGTCGTCGAACGCGTGATCGAGACGTTGCGCGCCCAACAGATCGCCGGCGACCCACGCGAACATCCGCTTTACGAACCGTTCGCCGAACTCCCAGACCGGTTTTCCGAAGCGGATCGGCGGCGGCTTCAAGATTTCGCGCAAAAAGCCATTGTCGCCGACGTCGCCTCCGCGCACGCGACGCTACTGGCGTTCTTCGAGGATGAGTACTTGCCGGCCGCGCGCGAAACGATCGGGATCAGCGCGGTCGACGGCGGCCGCGACTGGTACCGGGCGCTGGTGAAGCACCACACCTCCGACCCGGCGGCGGAGCCGGACGCCATCCATGCGCTCGGCGAAACCGAAGTGGCGCGCGTGCGGGCGGAGATGCGGCAGATCATCGACGAAGTCGGATTCGACGGCACGTTCGCCGAGTTTCTCGAGTTCCTGCGCACGGATGACCAGTTCTACGCACCGACGGCGGAACAGCTGCTCAAGGAGTCGGCGTGGATCTCGAAGCGCATCGACGACAAGATGCCGGAGTATTTCGCCACCCTGCCGCGGCTGTCTTACGGCGTGCGCCCGGTGCCCGACGCCATCGCCCCGGCCTACACCACAGGCCGCTATTGGGGCGGCGACTACGAGGAAGGCCGCGCCGGCGCGTTCATGGTCAACACCCACGCCTTGCGCGAACGCCCGCTGTACGAATTGCCGGCGCTCGCCGCGCACGAAGGCGTGCCCGGCCACCATCACCAGATCGCCCTGGCGCAGGAGATCGAAGGCCTGCCCGAGTTCCGCAACGACATGTACGTCACCGCGTTCGGCGAAGGCTGGGGGCTGTATTCGGAAACGCTCGCCGGCGAGATGGGAATCTACGAAACGCCCTACGAACGTTTCGGCAAGCTGTCCTACGAAATGTGGCGCGCCTGCCGCCTGGTGGTCGACACCGGCATCCATTGGCTCGGCTGGACGCGGGCGCAGGCCGAAGCCTGCTTTCTCGACAACTCGGCCCTGTCGCGCGGCAACATCACCACCGAAGTCGACCGCTACATCGCCTGGCCGGGCCAGGCGCTCGCCTACAAGGTCGGCGAGCTGAAGATCAAAGAACTGCGTGCGCGCGCCGAAGCCGCGTTGGGCGACGGCTTCGACCTGCGCCGGTTTCACGACGCGGTCCTGCTCGACGGCACCCTGACTCTGGGCATGCTCGAAGCCAAGATCGACCGCTGGATCGCGGCGGAACTTGAGACCGCGAACGCGGAATGACGCGGCGGCGGCGCTAGGTGGGCAGCGCCGAACGCGCTCGTCGCACGGCGGCGTCGAGATCGGCATAGGCCTCCGCCGCGCCCACGCCCCACACGGGTCCGGGCCACGCCGGGTCGTCGTCGCGGCGGCCGATGACGTGGACGTGAAGCTGGCGCACGACGTTGCCGAGCGCGGCGACGTTCAATTTGGTCACCCGCCGGTTGACGTCAGCCAACGCCCGCACGGCGACGGACGCGGCGTGCACTTCGCGCAACAGCTGGTGCTGGTCGCGCTCCGCCAGATCTTCGAGTTCGGCGAGGCCGGCGCGCGTCGGAATCAGCACGATCCACGGGAATCGGGCGTCGTTCATCAGCCGCGCCTGGCTCAAGCCAAGCGGCGCGACGAGCGCGGAATCGGCCTCCAGGCGGGAATCCAGCTTGAATTCAAGGGTCATCGTCTCTCCTTCGTCGCGGCCGCCGGAAGAATCACAGTCGGCGGCGGTCCGCGACTTGGCTTGCCGCGCGCCTTCGGGCGAACATACGGCCGACACAGGAGGGGCGAAGCATGCGGTTTCTGCTGGCGGTTCTGATTCTGGCCGCGATCCCCGCCGGCGCGGAGCTGGCTGTCGACGTCGCGGTCGAACGGCGCCACGACGGCGCCGCCAACTTGGCCGCCTACCTGTCCGAACACCAAGCCGTAATCCTCGCAGTCCTCGCGCGCTGGTTCTCGCTCGGCCTGCTGGTGCACGCTCTCGCCTGGCGCAACGCCGCGTTCATGGCCGCCTTGCTCGCCGCTCTTGTCGCCGCCGCCAACGTCGCCGCCGTGGAACGCCTGTTCGCGGTCGACGCGGCCGTCGTTCAGCACGATCTGCTTGTCCGCAGCTGCCTCGCGCTCCTGTTCGCGGTTGTCGCCTGGGCGACGGCGACGTTCGTGCGCGCGCCGGACTAGTCGGCCCCGGTCTTCGGCAACGCGCCAAGGAAACCGGCCACGTGCCGCGAGGCCCACGTGTCGAGCGACGCGTCGGCGAACGCCGCCTGACAATCGCGGCCGTAGGCGACCCGGTAAGGACGGTCGAAACACGCGATCAGACCCTCGACGACGGCGAGGTTCATGGCGCGGTCGGCGGGCAAGCCGGCCGCGCGCAGCGCCGCGGCGGCTTCGGCGTCCGGCGTGAGCGGCTCCAACCGTCCGTGCGCGTCGATCAGAGCCGCGAGGTCGGCCCGCATGAAGGCGACTGTGGCGTCGACGTAGGCATTCCACGCCGCCCCAAGCGGTCCCTCGTCGTCGGCCTGCGCGAACAAGGCGGCGGCGTCGACAGCCTGGCCGGCGAAGGCGCGCAGCTGGCCTTCGTGCCAGTACAGGATTTTCATCTGGCGCGCCGCGATCAACGCCTGCCCATGCCGATCGCGATAGTCGCGAATCAAGTCCGCGGCGGCGCCCCGGCAATCGTCGCGCGCCGCGACCGCGCGCCAGCCGCCGTCGGGGTTTTGATCGAAGGAGTCGTAGTCGAGCGCCAGAAGCGCGCCACGGTCCGACGCGCACGGCGCGTCTTGCGCCGTGATCGCCGCCAAGAACAACATGGCCGTCAGCATGATTTCACTCCGCGTATTCGCTCTCGCCGGCGAGCGCCAGGGCCCGCCGGGCGCCGTCGAGGTGAAGCCGCTCGACCATCTTGCCGTCGACCGAAAACACCCCTCGGACGTGGTTTTCGGGATCCTTGAACGCGGCGATCACCCGGCGCGCCCAGTCGAGCTCGGCGTCGGACGGACGAAACGCCGCGTGGCATGGGTCGATCTGGCTGGGATGAATCAGGGTCTTGCCGTCGAACCCGAGG
>JAJFFL010000186.1 GCA_021776705.1 Alphaproteobacteria bacterium | reverse complement strand
ACGACGACGCGCCGCCGCCGACCCAGCTGTCGGCCTCCGACCGCGCCTTTCTCACGTCGTTGGTCATCTTCAGCGACGCGCACGTCATCGCGCTCAACAAGCCGGCCGGCCTCGCGGTGCAGGGCGGCTCGAAGACGACGCGTCACGTCGACGGCATGCTCGACGCCCTGAGCGAGGACGGCGAACGCCCGCGGCTCGCGCACCGGCTCGACCGCGACACCTCCGGCATCCTGCTGCTCGGCCGCACGCCGGCGGCGACGGCCAAGCTGGCGAAAGCGTTTCAAAGCCACGCGGCGCGCAAAACCTATTGGGCGATCACGGTCGGCGTGCCGAAGCCCGCCAAGGGCCACATCAAGGGGTTCTTGAAAAAAGCGATGGTCGACGGCAAGGGCGGCGACCGCGAGCTGATGGTCGCGGCCAAGCACGGCGAAGACGGCGCCAGCCACGCCCGCACCACTTACGCCGTCGTCGCCACCGCCGGCCAGCGCGCCGCCTGGGTGGCGCTGCGGCCGGAGACCGGGCGCACCCACCAGCTGCGCGTGCACATGGCGATGCTGGGCACGGCGATCGCCGGCGACCGCAAGTATGTCTGCGACCGCGAAACGCCCGGCGGCCTGAAAGCTCAGCTGCACTTGCACGCGCGCGCCATATCGCTGCCGCATCCGTCGGGGAAAGGAACCCTCGACCTGGAGGTGCCTTTGCCCGATCACATGCAGCACGCGTACGCGACCCTCGGCTTCGACGCCCGCGACTACGCCGACCCGTTCGAGGTCGGGTGATGGCCGGCGAACTTCGCCTGATCGTCTGGGACGTCGACGGCACCCTCGTCGACTCCCGCCGCGTGATCTCGCGCGCCATGGACATGGCGTTCGAGGACGTCGGCTTGCCGGCCCCCGGCTACGCCAAGACGCGCGCCATCGTCGGCTTGTCGCTCGACGTCGCCTGCGCCCGCCTGGCGCCGCCGGATCTCGGCGCCGCGCGGCTGGCGGCTCTCGAGGACGCATACAAGCGCGCCTTCGTCGCCCAGCGCGCCGAGCCGGACTTCGACGAGCCCTTGTACGACGGCGTGCTGGAGACGCTCAAGCGCCTCGACGCCGACGGCTGGCTGATGGCGATCGCCACCGGCAAGGCGCGGCGCGGGCTCGACTTCGTGTTCGCGCACCATCCGATCGAAAAGTATTTCATCTCCGCCCACACCGCCTGTCAGGGCGCGGGCAAGCCGCACCCGCGGATGGTGCTCGAGGCGCTGGATCGCTCCGGCGTCGGGGCCGAACACGCGGTCGTCGTCGGCGACACCGCCCACGACATGGAGATGGCGCGCAACGCCGGGGTGCGCGCCGTCGGCGTCACCTGGGGCTTCCACGAGGCGCACGAGATCGAGGCCGGCGGGGCGCATGAGGTGCACGACGACGTCGCCGCCCTCAACCGCGGCCTCGACGCGTTTCGGGCCGGCGCGCATCGGCGGGGCGCGGCATGAACGCCTGGATCTGGATCACCGTCGCGATCCTCGTCCTCGCCGTCGGCGCCAGCCTGCAGGCGGTGCTGATGGCGGCGCGCGGCAAGTCGCGCGGGGCGATGAGCACGCCGGCCGCGCAGCGCCGTCTGCGCCGACGCCAGCGCCGGGGCGAGCCGAGCGACCGCGAAGGCCCCGAGTCATGATGCCGGAGACCAGACGCCCGCGCCGGTTCTACAAGACGGTCGGCGTCGAGGCCGACGGCGACGCCTGGATCGTCACCCTCGACGGGCGGCCGCTGAAGACGCCGGCCAAGAAGCCGTTCGCGGCCCCGACGCGCGCCCTGGCGGAGCTGGCGGCGGAGGAATGGGCGGCGCAGGGCGTGGTTCTCGACGTCGACGCGATGTTCGCGACGCGCTTGCTCAACGTCGCCTTCGACCGCGTGCCGGTGACCCGCGAGGAGGTCGCCGGCGAGATCGCGCGCGTGCTCGAGACCGACCTCACGTGCCACCTCGCCGACGAAGAACCGCGGCTTCTGGAGCGTCAGGAAGCGGTGTGGCGGCCGTTGCGCGACTGGGCCGGCGCGGCGCTCGGCGTCAAGCTCGTCCCGGCGCCCGGAATCGTCGCCCGCGAACAGCCGCCGGAGAGCCTCGAGGCCGGCCGTCGCGCGGCGTTGGCGGAAAACGACGTCGGCCTCGCCGCCCTGGCGCACGCGACGGCGATGCTCGGGTCGGCCGTCATCGCCTTCGCGATGCGCAAGCAGCGCATCGACGCGGTCGAGGCTTTCGACGCCGCGCGCGTCGACGAGATGTTTCAGGAAGAACAGTGGGGGGTCGACGAAGCGGCCTCGATCCGCGCCCTCCACATGGCCAAGGAACTCGGCGTCACCGAACGCGTCATGCGGGCGTTGTGAGCCGCTGCGCGACGCCCGCCTCGGCTTCTGCTAGGCTTCGGCGTCGTGGATGCGGAGGGGATCGCGTGACGCGCGTGTTGAGCCTTTTGGCCGGGGCCGCCTTGACGGTCGCCGCCTTGCCGGCGTTCGCCGCCGCCGCCGCCAACGCCGATGACGGCGCCGCCCCGGTCGCGGTCTCCTGCGGCTCCGAGAACGGCGACTTTGCGCGCTGCC
>JAJFFL010000185.1 GCA_021776705.1 Alphaproteobacteria bacterium | reverse complement strand
GCTCAAGCCGCTGCACGACCGCGCGGTGATCAAGCGCGTCGTCGTGTCGACCTATCAGTCCGTCTCCGGCGCCGGCAAAGACGCCATGGACGAGCTCTGGAATCAGACCAAGGGCATCTACGTCAACGACCCGATCGAGAGAACCTGCTTCACCAAACAGATCGCCTTCAACGTCATTCCGCACATCGACGACTTCATGGACGACGGCGGGACGAAGGAGGAATGGAAGATGATGGTCGAGACCAAGAAGATTCTCGATCCGAAAATCAAGCTCACGGCCACGGCGGTGCGGGTGCCGACGTTCGTCGGCCACGGCGAGGCGGTCAACGTCGAATTTGAAAATGAGATTACGGCGGACGAGGCGCGCGACCTGCTGCGTGAAAGCCCGGGGATCATGGTCGTCGACAAGCGCGAGGACGAAGGCTACGTGACGCCGGTGGAATGTGTCGGCGAATTCGCCACCTTCGTGTCGCGAATTCGCGAAGATTCCACCGTCGACAACGGCCTCAACTTTTGGATCGTCTCCGACAATCTGCGCAAGGGCGCGGCGCTCAACGCGGTGCAGATCGCGGAGCTGCTCGTCAACCGCGGAACCCTGAAAGCCGCCGCGTGACGCGGGCGCGGCAGGGGCGGCGATGAACCCTGACTCGAAACCGATCGACGATCTCGACCGCGGCGGCCTTGGGCTGGCGTTCGCCGCGTTCGTCGTCTGGGGATTTTTTCCGCTTTATTTCAATCTCTACCCCGACGCCGGCGCCTGGGAGACGTTCGCCCAAAGGGCGCTGTGGGCCTTGCCGGCGGTCGCCGCGGGGCTCTTGATCGCCGGCAAGTTCAAGGCCGCACTCCGCCAAGTGGCGCGACCCAAGGCGCTCGGCGCGCTCGCCGTCACGACGACTCTGATCGCGGTAAACTGGATGACGTTCATCTGGGCGATTCAAAACGGCGAGATCTTGCAGTCGAGCCTCGCCTATTTCATGAACCCGATCGCCAACGTGCTCCTCGGCGTGGCGTTGTTGGGCGAACGCTTGGGCCGGGTGAAGTGGATCGCCGTCGGACTCGCCGCCGTCGGCGTCGTCAACCAGGCGCTGGTCGTCGGCGAGCCGCCGTGGCTCGCCTTCGTCATGCTGAGCACGTTCGCGGCCTACGGCTTTTTGCGCAAAGTCGCCAAGGTCGACGCCGGCGCCGGCCTTCTGGTCGAAACCGCGATGATGGCGCCGTTCATGATCGCGACGGTGATCTGGCTCGAAGCGGCGGGGCGCGGCCACTTCTTCGCCGGCCCAGCTCCGGCGGCGTGGCTGATCCTCGGCGGGCCGCTGACGGCCGCGCCGCTGTTCCTGTTCGCCGCCGCCGCGCGCAAGCTGCCGCTTTCGGTGCTCGGCCTCTTGCAGTACATCGCCCCAAGTTTGCACTTCGTGTTCGCGCTGGTGCTCGGCGAAGCCTTTACGCCGGCGCACGCGATCACATTCGGCTTCATTTGGACGGGTCTGGCGCTGTTTACGTTTGACACCTTTAGAGGCGGCCGCGGCCGGCGGCGCGCCGCCGTCGTCCCGGCCGCGACCGATTGCGGACCGACGAGAGCATGACCGGTCCGGCGTTCCCCCTCGCTCGCCGTGTCGACGTCGGCGACGTGACTCTGTCCGTTCACGAGGCCGGGCCTGACGACGGGCCGCCGGTGGTGTTGTGCCACGGCTGGCCCGAACTGGCGTATTCCTGGAAGGCGCAGGTCCCGGCGCTTGCGGCGGCCGGCTACCGCGTGATCGCGCCGGATCTGCGCGGCTTCGGCGCTTCCGACGCGCCGCATCCTGTCGCCGACTACGCAATCGACCGCCTCGTCGACGACATCGTCGGCCTGCTCGACGCGCTCGGGCTCGAGACGGCGATCCTCTGCGGCCACGACTGGGGCGGCATCCTCGTCTGGCACGCGGCGATGCTGGCTCCGGACCGAGTCGCCGGCGTGATCGGCGTCAACACGCCGCACTTGCCGCGCGCGGGCGAGCCGCCGGTGTCGCAATTTCGCGCCTTCGCCGGGGACGACCACTACATCGCGCGGTTCCAGGAGGAGGGCCTCGCGGAGTCTGTCTTCGAGGGCCGCGAGGACGCGTTCTTCGAATTCATTTTCGGACCGCCGCCGCCGGCCGCGGCGCTGACGGCGCTTCCCCCGTCGGTGACGCATCTGCTCAAGCGATTCGGAGTCTACGACGGTCAGAACGCGACGACCTCGGTCGTCGCCGCGGAGGACCGCGTCGTGTTCGCGGCGGCGTACCGAGACTCCGGATTTCGCGGCGGGATCAACTGGTACCGCAACTTCGACGCCAATTGGCGGCGCATGGAGGGCGTCGATCCGGTCGTGCGCGTCCCGTGCCTTATGGTTTCGGCGGAATGCGACTTCATGCTGCCGCCGAAACTGACGCAGTGGATGGACGCGCTGTGCCCGGATCTCGAAAAACACGTGATCCCGAACATCGGCCACTGGACTCAGTGGGAGGCGCCCGGCCCGCTGAACCAGAAGATGCTCGCGTGGTTGCGACGCCGGTTCCCGCCCGCGCCTTGAAGCCGCCGCCTCGACCCCCGACCTAGACCGACATGACCGAGCCGCGGCTTCACTACGCGATCGGCGACGTGCACGGCGAAGCGGCGAAATTGCACGACCTGCACGCGGCGATCTTCGAAAACTGGACGCTCGCGCACGGCGGCCGGCCGATGACGCTCGTTCATGTCGGCGACTACGTCGACCGCGGGCCGGACAGCCGCGGCGTCATCGACCAGATTCGCGCCCTCGAAGCCGACGCCGCGGCGCGCGACGACTACGCGGTGGTCAATCTGAAGGGCAACCACGAGCAAATGATGCTCGACGCGGTGATGAATTTCCTCTCGTCGCGTTGGAACATGTGGCTCGCCAACGGCGGCGACGCGACGCTCGCCAGCTACGGCGCCGACATCTCGTCGCCGCCGGACGATGCCGTCGACGCGGACCACCTGGCGTGGCTGCGCAGCCTGCCGACCCGCCACATCTCCGAGGATGGCCGACTGGTGTTCGTCCACGCCGGCATCGCGCCGGAGCGGTTTCCGGACTGTCCCGTCGACGTGCGGCTGTGGACCCGTTCCTCAAGATTTTTCGAGGACGCCGCCTGGCCCGACCGTCCGGAGCTCGACGACATCCTGGTGGTGCACGGCCACACGCCGACCAGCGGCGAGCCCGAACTTTGTCCGCGGCGCGTCAACGTCGACACCGGCGCCTGCTACGGCGGGCCGCTCACCGCCGCGGTCATCGCGCCGGGAGAACAAGTGCGATTCTTGAGGGCAGACTGAGCCGCTAGACGCAGGCGTAGAGACCGTCGATCAGGCGCCGCATGCGGAGGTCGATCAACAACGTCGGGTTCTGCGTCGTCATGGCGAACGCGCAGGCGAGGCCGCGGTCGGGATCGGCGAACAGAAACGAGCCGCCGAAACCGGTGTGCCCGACGGCGCGCGCGCTGGGGCCGTAGACCGGTTTTCCGGGGCGCGCCCGGATCAGACCGCAGCCGAACGACATGTCGTAGGGCAAGACGAGATTGTCGCCCGAGACCTGCTCCGCGACCGCGGCGGCGACGGCGTCTTCGGACAGCACGCGCGCGTCCGCCAGTCGCCCGCCGCGGGCGAACGGCTCCATAAGCCGCGCCATGGCGAGCGCTGTTCCGTGGCCGTTGGCGGCCGGCAATTCGGCGCGCCGCCATTCCGGCTTTTGACCGCGTCCCGCCGTCGACCACGGCGACAGGAACGCGGCGCGTTTCACGTCTGTGATTTCGCCGAAATCCGGAATCGCCCGCGGCGGCGTCAGAGCGGCGCACCGCGGGTGTTCGGAGTCGGGCAGGCCGATGAAATAATCGAGGTCGTGCGGGCCGCAGATCTCCTCGCGCAGGATCGTCCCGAGCGTGCGCCCGTCGGCGCGCCGCGCGACTTCGCCGGCGAGAAACCCGAAGGTCAGCGGATGGTAGCCGCACGCCGTTCCCGGGTCCCAAAACGGCTCCATCGCGGCGAGCTTGGCGATCGTCTTGTCCCAGTCGAGCCAATCCTCCCCGGTCCAGCCGCCGCGAAAGCCCGGCACGCCCGCCTGGTGCGACAAGGCTTGGGCGAGCGTCGTCGCGCCCTTGCCGGCTTGGTCGTACTCCGGCCAGAACGTCGCCAGCCGATCCTCGTAGGCGAGGACTCCGCGATCCGCCAACCACGCCATGACCAGCGCCGTGACCGCCTTAGTCGACGAGAACACGGGCGTCAGCGTGTCGGCGTCGAACGGAACGGACTTCTGGCGGTCGCGCCAGCCGGCGCTGAGATTGAAAACGACCTCGCCGTCGAGCGTCGCGGCGAATTGGGCGCCGCGTTCGAGGCCGTCTTTGAAGATTGAAACGAGCGCGTCGCGCGCCGGTTCGAAACCGGGCGCGAGGGGACCGGACGGGGTGACGTCGGCGTCATCGTTCATGCGCGCAGGAATAGCGCCGGAAGCGCGCGAGGCAAGCTTTCACTCGGACTCTAGGAACACGCCCACGAAGTCCTCGACGATGCCTTCCCACTTCAACGTTTGGACGGCCAGGTAGTCGTCCGACACGCCGCCTTCCAGAGACAGCACGAAATCGACCCCGACCAATGACTCCTCGCCGGAGTCGTAGACGTAGCCTCGACCGAACCGGTGGATGTCGTTGAACCGCGCGACGTTCGCGTAGTCGGATTTCTCCGCGGCGCGGCCGAGCTGGAAGTTTGACGCGAACATCACCGTCGAACACCAGGTGCGCGCGTCGTCGCAGTCCATCAAGCGGACAAAGTAGGAATAGTCGCCGGTCGTGCCCGCCAAGGACTCATATGCATAGTTCTCTGAATCTTCGTCGGCCCGGCCGGTGAGGGCCAGGCCGGCGTCGATCAGGATGTCTTCGGCTTCGTCGAGGGTGACGGCGCTCATGTCTGCGTAAACCAGGGCCGCGGCGGCGACCGTCCAAGCAGCGATCATGGTGTTTTCCCCTTCCGCGCGGCGCACAAGTCCGCGACAAGACGCCGGGACATACGGTCTCAAAAACATGCCCATTCCAAGGCGCTAAGGCGACGCCTCACACCGGTTCCACAACAACTTCTGCGGACGACGGCGCAGGCGGCAAAGTTGCGCCGAACGCGGCCACGCGCGCGCCGGGCAACTCGTGAAGCCTGGCCGTCTCGGCGAGATGAAGCGAAAAATCGAGCAGGGCGACCGCCGTCTCCAGCGCCTCCTTCGGCGTTCGCTTTTGGGTCAAGGCCCCGACGACCGCGCCGGTGAGAAGGTCGCCGGTTCCGCGCACCGGCGTGTCGCGGTGCGGCGCGTGCGCGAACCAGGCTTCGGCGGTGTCCGCCCAAACGGCGCCGATGCGGCCGTTGGCGCGCACCGTGCTCACCACCGTCGGACGTCCGAACGCCCGCGCGGCCTCGGCCGCGGTCACCGCGTCCAAGACGCGCACGCCGGTCAGCTGCTCGGCCTCCCAGGCGTTGGGGGCGACGAGGTCGGCGAGCGGGAGCAGCCGGCGCTCGATCAGCTTCGGCACGTCGGGGGCGACATAGCGCCCGGTGTCGGCGTCTCCCATTACCGGGTCGACGCAGATCTTCACGTCCCGGGCCTGATCCTTCAGGCGCGCCAGAGCGTCCGCCGCCGCCGTGACCTGGCGGGCGTCGGCGAAGTAGCCGGTGACCGCCCAGGCGGCGCGCGCGGCGTCGGGATGCGCAAGCGCGCCGGTGAGAATCTCGGTCAGAACCGGCGGGGCCAGACCGCGCCCGCCGGGCGCGCCCCAGCCGGGGTGGCGGCCGAAGACCACCGTCGGCGCCGCGATCGTCTCAACGCCCCAGGCGGCGAGGGCCGGCGTCACCGCGGCGAGCCCGACGCGCGAGGCGGCGACGTGCGATGTGATGACCAAAACCACGGGTGGCGCCATGTGTCGGTTCCCTTCATTGTGCGTTCCGGAAGAAGCGAGTCTCGCCGAGGCGCGTCAAGAGGAACGCCGATGAGAACCGAGCGCCTGCGCCGGTCCGTTCTGTACATGCCGGGGTCGAACGAGCGCGCGTTGGAAAAGGCGCGGACGCTTGAGTCCGACGTTGTGATCCTCGACCTCGAAGACGCCGTCGCGCCGGACCGCAAAGACCACGCCCGTACCCTCGTCGCCGAAACCGTGGCGGCGAAAACGTTCGGCGAGCGCGAAGTGGTCGTGCGCGTCAACGGGCCGGGCACGCCGGCCGGCATGAAAGATCTGGACGCGGTGTTGTGGGCGGCTCCGGACGCCATCCTGTTGCCCAAAGTCGAAGACGCCGAAGAGATCGAGAGCTTGTGCGCCGGGCTCGACGAAGCCGGTGCGCCGCGCGGTCTCGCCCTGTGGGCGATGATCGAGACGCCGAAAGGCGTGCTGCGAGTCGATGAGATCGCGGCGCTCGGCGCGCGCCGGCGCCTCGCGGCCCTGGTCGTCGGCGTCAACGACCTCGAACAGACGCTGCGGGTCCGCCTCGGCGGCGACCGGGCGTCGATTCTGCCGATCCTGTCGAAGGTGGTCGTCGCGGCGCGCGCCCACCATCTGTCGGCGCTCGACGGCGTCTACAACAACCACCGCGACGTCGCCGGCTTCGCGCGCGAG
>JAJFFL010000184.1 GCA_021776705.1 Alphaproteobacteria bacterium | reverse complement strand
TACGTCCCATCATGTTGTTGAACCTTGTGGTTTGACCTTCAAAGGATTGGCTTGAGCTAAAACCGCGTGCTGGTGCTGAAGCGGAAGGTTTCCGTCTTGTCGTAATCTTCCTGGGCCAGCACTTCGGAGAAGTCGAACCGGATCGGTCCGAACGGCGACCGCCAGAACAAGCTGAGGCCGGCGGACGCGCGGATCGACAGCGACTCTTCGATTCTGAGGTTTGCCGCGTTCGTAACAATGTCGTCTCCGATGACGCCGAGCGTGCCGAAGTCGGTGAACAAGGCGGCTTTGACGCCGTATTGCTCCGGCAGCCCGAGCGGGAAACTCAACTCCGCCGTCCCTATGGCGAAAAATTGACCGCCCAGAGCGTCGCCTGCAATTTCCAGCGCACCTGACGTTTCGTTGACCTGGACGAGACGCGGGCCAAGACCCGCGGTGTCGAAGCCGCGGAACGAGGATCCGCCCTTGAAGTACCGGTCGTTGATCCGAATATCGTCGTTGCCCCAAGGCGTTATGTAGCCGCTGGTGCCGCTCAAGGAGAACACGATGTTGGGCAGCAGACCGCGGTAATAGTTGCCGTTCAGCTCCGTGCTCAGGAATTGCACGTCGCCGCCGACGCCGGCGAAATCCTGCGCGACCGTGACGTCAAAGCCACGTGTCGGCTCGATCGGGTCGTTGAGGCGGCTCCAGGCGAGGGTGATCCCGGCCACGGACGTCAAGCGACTGCCGCTTTCCAGCGCGATCGGCGACGAAGCTCCCGAGAACACGCGCACGTCGTCGTTGCGCACGGTGTAGCGCAGCTGCGCCGACGTGTTTTCGGTCAGCGGAATGCCGAGCCTCAGGCTGCCGCCGATGCTGTTGGTTTCAAACGCAGCCTCGTCGACAAAATCCTGGCGGGTGTTGAAGAGGTCGAAACCGGCGGCGAGATTGCGCCCGAGGAAGCGCGGCTCGGTGAATCGAATGTCGACCACCTGGCTGCGCGAACTCGCCGAAATGCGGAAACGCAGGAACTGGCCGCGGCCGCGCAAGTTGCGTTCGGTCACGGAGAAATCGACCAGAAACGCGTCGACGGAGGAGAAGCCGGCGCCGAACGACAGCTCGCCGGTCGGCTGCTCGACGACTTCGACTTGCAGCACGGCGCGATCCGGCGCTTCGCCGGGCAGCTCCGTGATCTCGACTTCCTTGAAGAAGCCGAGCGCGCGGATCCGGTTGCGCGAGCGGTTGACCAGGACGCGGTTGAACGCGTCGCCCTCGACCAGCGCGATCTCCCGCCGAATGACGGTGTCGACCGTGCGGGTGTTGCCGACGACGTCGATGCGGTCGATGTAGACCCGCGGCGCCTCGGCGATCAGGAAGTTGACGTCGATGGTCCGCTCTTCGCGGTTGCGCAGCGTGCGCGGCCGGATATCGACGAAGGCGTAGCCGGACGCGCCGGCCGCGAAGGTCAGCGAGTCGACGCCGTCTTCCAACAAGCTCTGACGAAACAAGGTGCCGGAGTTGATCGGCAAGAGGTTGCGCAGCGCCGCGGCGTTGAGCGTCTCCAGCTCGGTCGTCACCGTGACTTCGCCGAAATCGTATTGATCGCCCTCTTCGACCACGAAGGTGATGAAGAAGTCCTTCTGGTCCGGCGTCAGCTCGGCCACGGCGGAGACGACGCGGAAGTCGGCGTAGCCCCGGTCGGTGTAGAATTGCCGCAGCAACTCACGGTCGAATTCGAGCCGGTCGGGGTCGTAGTTGTCGTTCGACGAAAACAGCTTCCACCACTTCGATTCCTGGGTGACCAGCTCGGAGCGCAACTTGCGGTCGGTGATGGCGCGGTTGCCGATGAAGTTGATCCGCCGCACGCCCGTCACCGGGCCTTCGGCGATCTCGAACACGACGTCGACGCGGTTTTGCGGCTGCTCGACGACCTTCGGCGTGATCGTGGCGGCGAAGCGGCCGGAGCGGCGGTACAACTCGATCAGGCGCTGGGTGTCGGCCTGGGCGCGGGCGCGGGTGAAGATCGAACGCGGCTGGGCTTCGATTTCTTCTTGAAGCTTGGCGTCCTTGATCGCCCGGTTGCCCTCGAAGATGACCCGGTTGATGACTGGGTTTTCGACCACGTTGACGACCAAGACGGCGCCGCGCTGCTCGAACGACACGTCGGCGAACAGTCCGGTGGCGAACAGCACTTTCAACGACGTGTCGAGACCGGCGGGGTCGAACGGATCGCCCGGTTGAATGGTGAGATAGGAGATCACCGTCGACGACTCGATGCGCTGATTGCCTTCGACCGTGATCGACCGGATGGTTTGCTGGCCGCGCGTTAATTGCGCCGACGCCGGCGCCGCCGCCGCGCCCGCAAACGCGCACGCGGTCAATACTAAAGCGAGGACGCGACCTGCGCCAAGAACCATGTCGACCGTCCCCTGCCGGGCGATCAGGAAAGCACGTTCCCGATCGACTGAAACACGTTCATGTAGCGGAGGTCGTTCCAAGTGGCGAACAGCATCAAACCCAACACGAGCGCCAACCCGATCCGAAAACCCCACTCCTGCGCCCCCTCGCCCAACGGTTTCCCCGCTGCGGCTTCGTATGCGTAGTACACAAGATGGCCGCCGTCGAGAATGGGAATCGGCAGCAAATTCAACAGACCGATGCCCACCGACAAAAACCCCGCAAGCATCAGCAACGACAACAACATGTTAGCCGTCGCGCCGAAGATTCCGCCGGACCCGCCGGAGCCCGCCGCGAAACTTTGACGCGCGCCTTCGCCCGAGACCTTGGCGATGCGGATCGGGCCGCCGAGCATCTCGCCGGATTCCTTGCCGACGATGGTGCGGCCGACGTAGCGCAGCGGCACCGCCGCCGCGGTCCATGTCATGTCAGCGCCGCGGCGCAAAG
>JAJFFL010000183.1 GCA_021776705.1 Alphaproteobacteria bacterium | reverse complement strand
CCGCGGCGGCGGCGCGCGGGGCCCGGATTTCGCGGACGATGGCGACATCCACCGGGTCGCCGTGGCCGGCCAGCGCGGCGACCAGATCGCCGAACGCGATCGCCGCGTCGCCGGCGGCGATGTTGAGCGCCGCGGCGAGCGCCGCCGCCGCGGCGAGGGCGGCGAGCAGCGGCAGGTCGCGCGGGCTCATTTCGCGGTCCCCGCGGAGTCCGGCGCGAGCCCGTCGAGGGCGTCGGCGATCATCTCGGCGGCGTCGATCAGACGTGGCCCGGCGCACGGCCACGCCGCGCCCGGCACTTGCAGACGCGGCGCCGACGCGAAGGCGCGCCGGTGCAGCCGCGCGCGCGAGGTCAGATTGCCGGCGCTTGGGTAGCCGTTGCGAAAATAGCTGGTCACGAGCAGATCCGGCGGCGCGGCGAACAAGGTCTCGAGCGGCGCCTTGCCCCAACCCGACAGGCCGGCCTCCGCGGCGCGGTTGCGCGCCCCGGCGAGCGTCAGCGCGGCGTCGACATAGACCCCGGCCCCGGCGCTGCCGCCGGCCGGCGTCAGGTACAGCGCGCCGCGGTCGCCGCCGCGCGCCGCCGCGCGGGCTGCCAGATCCGCTTTGCGACGGTCGAGATCGGCGATCGCGGCGTCGGCCGCCGCGTCGGCCCCGAGCGCCGCGCCGAGGGCGCGCAGGTTGGCGGCGACGCCGTCGAAGTCTTCCGCCCACGCGAGCGAGATGTGGGCGACGACGAAGCGGTCGGCCCAGGCCGCGGCGCGCCCGCCGCCGCCGGGATCGAAGACGACGAGGTCGGGCGCGAGCGTCAGCAGCCGTTCGGCGCTCGCCCAGGCCTTGGGCTTGGCGCGCGCCCACGGCGGGGCTCCCGAAATCGCGTGATCGACCTGCCACGAAAGCGCCGCCACCGCGTCCGGGTCGGCGAGCGCCAGAACATAGGCGTCGGCGCACACCGAGGTGGAGACGACGCGCCGCGGCGCGTCGGCGGCGGCGGCGGTCGAGGCCGCGGCCAGGGCGACGCCGGCGAAGGCGCCGCCGGCCCATCGCCGAAACCACGGCGGCGTCGGAACCCGGTCGGGGCGGCGCGGCAGAGGGGTCGGTCGTGCCGGACTGGCGAGCGAGGGGCGCGGCGTCATCAGCGGACTCTTTGAAATCACCGCGCGACGGCCGGGCGGCCGCCGACGGATCGGGTTTTCAGGAGTCGCCACGACGGGATTCCGCGTCCTCGGCCAGACCCCGGGCCGGCGAACGGGCGACGTCGTCGGCAGGTCTTCCGACTCGCGGGTCTCGGCTTCGGCGCGCCTTCCCAGGACTTCTCCGCGACGGGAGAGGTCCCAGTGGCTCGAAGCGCCGTCGCTCGCCGCTCACGGCTGCGGGCACAGTCCCGGAGTTGGGCGGCTTGCGCCGCCCGCACCGGGTTCCCTTTTGATCCCTTGCGGGAACCGACGAACGTGAGGTTAGCGTCTAGCCGCGGGCGGGGGAAGGCGCGCGGGCGCGCAGGGCCGTGGCGAGGCGCTCGATGCGGCGCTTGTCGCGCCGCCACGCCCGCCACATGGCGAAGACGCGCGGCGCGTCGACAAGGTAGCGCCGCCACAGCCGCCGCGGTTCGCTGGCCAGGCGGTGCAGCCACTCCAGCCGCGCCCGCCGCAGCCACGCCGGCGCCCGGTCGGCCGCGCCGGTGAGAAAGTCCAACGCCGCCCCGACGCAGAGGCCGAGGCCGGCGCAGTCGCCGCGCTGCAGACAGGCTTCGGCGATCATCTCCTGTTGCGGCGAGCCGACGCACAAGAACACGTAGCGGGACGGGTTGGCGGCGACGAAGGCGGCCGCCTCGGCGACCGCTTTCGGGTTGGTGCGCAGGTTCATCGGCGGCGCGTGCCAGCGCACGTCGGTGAGTCCGTAGCGCGCGGCGAGCGCCTCGATCCGCGCCGCGTCGCCGCCGACGATGGTGATCGGCTGTCCGGGGTCGACGGTGAGCTCGAACAGCCGCTCGACCAGATCCGCGCCCGGGGCGGCGGCGATCTCTTCGCCCGACAGCCGCGCCATCAGCTCCAGCACGCGGCTGTCGCAGATCGACAAGGCGGCGAGGGCGTAGAGGCGGGCCAGTTCGGGGTCGCGCGACAGCCGCACCAGGTGGTCGACGGTGGGCGTCGTCACGAACCGGAACGGCTGACAGGCGCGCGCCGCGGCGAGCTCGGCGAACGCGTCGTCGACCGACAGCCGGTCGAAGGCGGCGTTGAGGAACCACGCCTGGCGGGCGGGCGCGGGGGGCGGAAGTTCGGCGGTGTCGGTCACGGGCTCGCGCGGGGTCAGGGTTAACGTCGCGTCAACCCCTGCAAGCCGCGGGCCGGCGTCCAGGACTCGTTGGCGGGATCACGCGACAGGCGCCGCCGGCGGCGTTTTCACGTCCGCGTGCTTGCGCAACAGGCCGCGGAACTGGTGGTAGCTGAGGCCGAGGTGGGCGGCGGCCTTGCCCTGGTGGTGGCCGCAGGCGTCGAGCGCGCCGGCGATCAGGCGGCGTTCCAGCCGCGCCGTTTCACCGGCGAAATCGGTCGGCGGCAGCGCGTCGGCCTCGGCGGCGGCGGGGCGCGGCGGCGGCGCGCCGGCGTCGCCGCCGGGGCGGGGGGCCGAGGCGAACGGAGCGAGGACCACGCGGGCGATCGGCGGCGCGCCGCCCCGGTCGTTAGCCAGCGCCCGGTGGGCGGCGCGGTCGA
>JAJFFL010000182.1 GCA_021776705.1 Alphaproteobacteria bacterium | reverse complement strand
GCGGTGACCGCTCTCATCCCCCGCGACGGCGGCCTCTACGTCGACGCCACCTTCGGCGCCGGCGGCTATTCCCGCGCGATCTTGTCGGCCGCCGAATGCCGCGTCCTGGCGCTCGACCGCGACCCGGCGGTGCGGTTCGCCGGCGAGCAGGTGAAGGCTTTGTTCCCGGGCCGCTTCGTGCTCGTCGGGACGGCGTTCTCGAACATGGAGCACGTCGTCCGCGAGTCCGGCGGCGAGCACGTCGACGGGGTGGTGATGGACATCGGCGTCTCCTCGATGCAGCTGGATCAGGCCGAACGCGGCTTCTCATTCGCCAAGCCGGGCCCGCTCGACATGCGCATGGGCGGCGACGGGGCGACGGCGGCGGACGCGGTCAATGCGCTCGGCCGCGACGAACTCGCCGACATCTTCTTCAACTACGGCGAAGAAAAACGCTCGCGCCGGGTCGCCGACGCGATTCTCAAGGCGCGGGCGGAGGCGCCGATCGACACCACCGACCGGTTGGCCGAGATCGTCGCCGCCGCGGTCGGCGGCGGCCACCACAAGATTCACCCGGCGACGCGCGTGTTTCAGGCGCTGCGGATTTTCGTCAACGACGAACTCGGCGAACTCGAACGCGCCCTGGCGGCGGCGGAACGGCTGCTGCGCCCGGGCGGCCACCTCGTCGTGGTGTCGTTTCACAGCCTCGAGGACCGCATTGTGAAAGCGTTTTTGCGCAAGCGCGCCGGGCTGGAATCGCACGGCTCGCGCCATCTGCCGCAGGTCGACGGCGGGCCGGCGCCGAGCTTCAAGATGCTGTTCATGGGCGCCAAGCCGCCGAGCGAGGAGGAGGTCGCGGAGAACCGCCGCGCGCGCTCCGCCAAGCTCCGCGCCGCCGTGCGCACCGACGCCGACCCGTTCCCGGAATCGCGTCACACTCCGCTGTTCGTCCGCCTGACCCCGGAGGCCCTGCTGTGAAGACCGCGATCAACCTCGCCGCCTTGGCGCTCGCCGCCGTCCTCGCCTTCGGCCTCTACAAAGCCAAGACCGAGGCCAAGGAGGACCGGGCGCGAATCGCGGAACTGGAGATCGCGCTCGCCGCCGAGCGCGAATCGCTGGTCGTGCTGCGCAACGAGATCGCCTACCTCGAAGACCCGGGCCGGCTGCGCGCGCTCGCCGCCGAACACCTCAACCTCGCCCCCGCCGATCCGCTGCGCGTCGTCACCTTGGAGGACGCGCCGCTTCTGTTCGCCTTGCCGGAGCCGCGCGAGACCGACGTCGTGACCGCGTCGGCGCGCGATCCCGGCCGGCGGTGATGCGCCGGCCCGACTCCGCCGACGGCGCTCGGATCGCCATTCTCGCCGGCGTGTTCGCCGTCGCCTTCGCAGGCCTGACGCTGCGCGCCGGGCAGGTCGCCCTGTCGGGCGCGGACGAGTTTCGCGCCGTCGCCGGCGAGGCCGCTCCGGCGCTCGGCCGGCGCGGCGACATCGTCGACCGCAACGGCGAGATCCTCGCCTCGACGCTGTCGACCTATTCCCTGTTCGCCGACCCGAAGCTGGTGTGGAACGCCGAGGAGACCGCGGCGGCGCTGCGCGCGGCGCTGCCCGATCTCGACGTCGCGGAGACGGCGCGCAAGCTGGCGTCGAACAAGCGCTTCGTGTGGATCCGCCGCGGCCTCGGGCCGCGCCAGCGCCAGGCGGTGTTCGACATGGGCTTGCCAGGGCTCGACTTTCGCGAAGAGCCGCGGCGGATCTATCCGCGCGGCCGTCTCGCCGCCCATGCGCTCGGTTTCACCACCATCGACGGCGTAGGCGCGGCGGGGGCGGAGAAGGCCTACGACGCCGAGTTGTCGGCCGGCGACGGCCGGCCCCTGGCGCTGTCGATCGACCTGCGCGTCCAATACGCGGTCGACGAGGAGCTGCGCGCCGGGCTCGAAGAATTCAACGCCAAGGCGGCCGTGGCCCTGGTCACCGACGTCGACACCGGGGAGGTCTTGGCGCTGGTGTCGCTGCCGGACTTCGACCCCAATCTGCCGGCCGAGTCGTCTCCCGACGGGCGCCTCAACCGCGCCCTGGCGTCGGTCTATGAGCTCGGTTCGATTTTCAAAACCTTCACGCTCGCGATGGCGATCGACACCGGGGCCGCGGACCCGGCGCGGATTCTGCCCACCGACCAGCCGGTGATCGCCGGCGACGTGGTGATCGCGGAACATGCGCCCGCGCCGCGGCGGCTCAGCGTCGGCGAAGTGTTCGTGCGCTCGTCGAATCCCGGCGCCGCCTATCTGGCGCTGGAGGCCGGCGGCGCCGTCCAGCGCGACTATTTGCAGCGCTTCGGCCTGATGGAGCGCGCCCCGAGTCCGTTCGCGGAAAGCGCCCGCCCGATCCTGCCGCAGACCTGGGACGAGATCGCTGTCGCCACGGTCGCCTACGGCCACGGCGTCGCGGTCAGTCCGCTGGCCTTCGCCGGAGCCTTCGGCGCCGTCGTCAACGGCGGCGAATACGTGCGTCCGACGCTGCGGCCGGTCGGCCCGCGCGGCGCGCTCGCCGACCGGGTGATCGAGTCCGGGACCAGCCATGTGATGAACGGGTTGCTGCGCGCCGTGGTGCTGGAAGGGACGGGCGGCCGGGCCGACGTTCCCGGCCTCGCCGTCGGCGGCAAGACTGGGACCGCGGAAAAGGCGGTGGCGGGCGGCTATGCGCCGGACCGCGTGGCGGCGTCGTTCGCGGCGGTTTTCCCGGCCGACGCGCCGCGTTATGCCGTGTTCGTGGTGTTGGACGAGCCGCAAGGCGCCGACGACGCGCCCGGGCGCCGCGGGGCCGGCCACACGGCCGCTCCGGTCGCCGGGCGGGTGATCGCCCGCATCGCGCCGCTGCTCGGCGTGGCGCGGCGCGACGAAACGACGGCGGCGGCGTTTGGAGCGCGCGGCGGATGAAGCTCTCGGATTTGGCCGGGGAAACGGTGGCCGGCGGCGACGTCGAGATCACCGGCCTTACGGCGGACAGCCGCGAGGTCAAGCCGGGCTACCTGTTCGCGGCGCTGAAAGGGGTCAAGGCGGACGGCGCGGCGTACATCGCCGACGCCGTCGACAAGGGCGCCGCAGCGATTTTAACCGCCGCCGGCGCCGAGGCGGCGGTGCCGGTGATCCGCGACGCTGCCGCGCGGGCGCGCCTGGCGCGCATGGCGGCGCGGTTCTACCCGCGCCAGCCGGGCGCCGTGGTCGCGGTCACAGGCACCAACGGCAAGAGTTCGACGGTCGAGTTTCTGCGGCAAATCTGGGCCCGCGCCGGGTTGCGGGCGGCTTGCGTCGGCACTCTCGGGGTGACCACCGACGCCGGGCGCGCGCCGCTCGCGCACACCACGCCGGACCCGGTCGGCGTCCACAAGACCTTGAACGCGTTGGCCGAACAGGGCGTCAGCCACGCCGCGATGGAGGCGTCGAGCCACGGCCTCAAGCAGCACCGGTTGGACGCGGTCGATCTGGCGGCCGTCGGATTCACGAATCTGACCCTCGATCACCTCGACTATCATCCCGATTTCGAGGATTACTTCGCCGCAAAGTTGCGGCTCTTCGCCGAGCTGGCCCGAAAAGGCGCGCCGGCCGTGATCAACGTTGATTCCGAGTGGGGCGCGCGCGTCGCCGACGCCAGCGACGCCGCCGGGCTCGCGGTGACGCGCGTCGGCTGGCGCGGCGCCGACCTGAAGCTGTGCGAGCTGACGCCCAGGCCGGCGAGCCAATCTCTATTGCTGCGCCGTGACGGCCGCGAGCTTGACGTCGAGCTGCCGCTGGTCGGGGAGTTTCAGGCGCTCAATGCGCTCGAAGCCGCCGGCCTGGCGCTCGCGACCGGGGTCGAGGAAGACACGGTGATCGCGGCGCTCGGCGCGCTCACCGGCGTCGCCGGGCGCATGCAGCCGGTCGGCGCGACGCCGGGCGGGGCGCCGGTGGTCGTCGACTTCGCCCACACCCCGGACGGGCTGGAAAAACTGTTGCGCACCCTCCGGCCGCACACCAAGGGCCGGATCGTGATCGTGTTCGGGGCCGGCGGCGACCGCGACCCGAGCAAGCGCCGGCCGATGGGGGAGATCGCCGCGCGGTTCGCCGACGCGGCCGTGGTCACCGACGACAACCCGCGCTCGGAAAATCCCGCCGACATCCGCCGCGCCGTTCTCGCCGGATGCCCGGCGGCCGAAGAGATCGGCGACCGCGCCGCGGCGATCCGCGCCGGCGTCGCCATGCTGGGGCCCGACGACGCTCTGGTGATCGCCGGAAAAGGACACGAGACCGGACAGGAGTTCGCCGGACGGGTGGTTCCGTTCGACGACGTCGAGGTCGCGCGCCGGGCGCTCGACGACCTCGCCAAAGGGGCTGAACATGACTGACACCGCGAGTTTGGATGCCTTATGGACGTCGGCCGAGGCCGCGGCCGCGACCGGCGGGCGCATGCTCGGACGCTGGACCGCCGCGGGCGTCGCCATCGACACCCGCGAGTTGGTCAAAGGCGATCTGTTCGTGGCGCTCAAGGACAAGCGCGACGGGCATGACTTCATCGCCGACGCGTTCGCGAAGGGCGCCGCCGCGGTGCTGGTCGAGAAACCGACCGACCTCGGCCCGGCGCTGGTCGTCGAGGACACGCTGGAAGGCTTGCGCGGTCTGGCGCGCGCCTCCCGCGACCGGTCGTCGGCGCACCGCGTCGCGGTCACCGGCTCGGTCGGCAAGACCAGCGTCAAGGAGGCGCTCGCCGGCGTGTTCCGCCGCGCCGGGGCGACGCACGCGTCGGCGCGCTCGTTCAACAATCACTGGGGCGTGCCGCTGTCGCTGGCGCGCATGCCGCGGACGACGGAGCGCGCGGTGTTCGAACTCGGCATGAACCACGCCGGCGAGATCCGGCCTCTATCGGCGTTGGTGAAGCCGAGCGTCGCGATCGTCACCAAGATCGCGCCCGCGCACCTCGAATCCCTCGGAACCCTGGAAGCCATCGCCGACGCCAAGGCGGAGATCTTCGAGGGCTTGGAGGAGTGGGGCGCGGCGGTCATCCCCGGCGACGACCCGCACGCGGCGCGGCTCGCCGAACGCGCCGGCGCCGCGGGCGCAGGCTGGCTCGTCCGTTTCGGCGCCGACGTGCAGGCCGAAGCGCGGCTGCTCAGCTACGACAGCGACGCCGAGCGCGGCGAAGGCCGCGCCGACATCCTCGGCCGCGTCGTGCACTTTCGCGTCAACGCCGGCGGCGATCACTGGGGGCTCAACGCGGTCGCGGTGCTGGCCGCCGCCTACCTCGCCGACGCGCCGGTGGAGCTGGCCGCCGAAGCGCTCGCCGATTTCGAGCTTTCGGACGGCCGCGGCGCCGCCTTCACGACGCCGATCGACGGCGGCGACATCGTCGTCATCGACGACGCCTACAACGCCAACCCGGCGTCGATGGCCGCCGCCATCGAATCCTTGGGCCGCCGGACGCCGAAGAACGGCGGCCGGCGGATCGCCGCGCTCGGTGAAATGAAGGAACTCGGCGAGACCTCGGCCGAGCTTCACCGCGGACTGGCGTTCGAACTTGAAGCGGCGAAGATCGATCAGGTCTACCTGTCGGGCCCGGGCATGGCGGCGTTGTGGGACGCCTTGCCCGACAGCCGCCGCGGTAGCTACGCCGATTCCGCCGACGATCTCGCGGCGACCCTGGAGGCGGACCTCAAGCCGGGCGACATCGTGCTGGTGAAGGGGTCGAACGCGTCGCGCATGACCCGCGTCGTCGAGTCGCTTAAAAGACCCCGGGGGTGATCGGGTCCACATTCCTCGGGCGGGGATTTCATGCTCTATGAGCTGCATCGGTTCGCGGACGCGTTTCAACCGCTGAACCTGTTTAGTTACACCACGTTGCGCACCGGCGGGGCGTTGTTGACGGCGCTGTTCATCGCGCTGGTGTTCGGCCGTTCGTTCATCGGCATGTTGCGCCGCAAGCAGGGCAAAGGGCAGCCGATCCGGGCCGACGGGCCGGAAAGCCATCTGCAAAAGGTCGGCACGCCGACCATGGGCGGGCTCCTGATCCTGATGAGCGTCACGATCTCGACGCTGCTGTGGGCGAATCTGTCCAACCCCTACGTCTGGATCGTGCTCGGCGTCAGCGGCGGTTTCGGCCTGATCGGGTTCGTCGACGACTTCGACAAGGTCACCAAGCAGTCGCACGCCGGCCTCTCCGGGCGGTTGCGTCTGTTGCTGGAGTTTCTTATCGCCGGGGCGGCGGTGTTCGGGTGCGCCTGGGTCGCGGCCGGTTCGGCGGACGCCGACGCGGCGCGGGCGGCGACGTCGCTGTCGCTGCCGTTCGTCAAGGACCTGCTGCTCGATCTGACGATTTTCGGCTTCATCGCCTTCGGCGCCGTGGTGATCGTGGGGGCGGGCAACGCCGTCAATCTCACCGACGGGCTCGACGGCCTGGCGATCGTGCCGGTGATGATCGCCGCGGCGACGTTCGGGTTCATCGCCTACATCACCGGCACCCCGCGGCTTTCGGAGTATCTGTTCGTGATTCAGACGCCGGGCACGGTCGAACTGGCGGTGTTGCTGGGCTCGGTCCTGGGTGCGGGGCTCGGATTCCTGTGGTGGAACGCGCCGCCGGCGATGGTGTTCATGGGCGACACCGGATCGCTGTCGCTGGGCGGCATGCTTGGCGCCACGGCGGTGGCCGTGAAGCACGAAATCGTGCTCGCGATCGTCGGCGGCCTGTTTGTTCTCGAGGCCGTGTCGGTCATGGTGCAGGTGGCTTCGTTCAAGCTTTTCGGAAAACGGGTCTTCCGCATGGCCCCGATTCACCATCACTTTGAAAAGCTGGGCTGGCAGGAACCCACGATCGTGATCCGGTTCTGGATCATCGCGGTCGTGCTCGCCATTGTGGGGCTGGCAACGCTGAAACTGCGCTGAGAGGCGGACGGGGATGATCAAAGTCCCGGAAGTCGCAGGCACGCACGTCGCCGTCTTCGGACTCGGCGCGTCGGGCGTCGCGACCGCCTTGGCGCTGAAAGCCAGCGGCGCGCACGTCCACGCCTGGGACGATTCCGAGGAATCGCGGGCCAAGGCGGAAGCGCTGGGGACGCCCCTCGACGACCTCAACGCCCGCGATTGGGCGCTGTTCGACACCCTCGTGCTCGCTCCCGGCGTGCCCCTGACCCACCCGCGGCCGCACCGAATGGTCGAACTCGCCCGCGCCACCGACACGCGCGTCGTCGGCGACATCGAGCTGTTCGCCCGCGCCGTCGCCGCGGCGCCCGACCATCTCAAGCCGAAAGTGATCGGAATCACCGGCACCAACGGCAAGTCGACGACCACCGCCCTGATCGGCCACATTTTGGCGGCGAGCGGCCGCGACGCGCAGGTCGGCGGCAACATCGGCACCCCGGCGCTGGCGCTGGCGCCGTTCCACTCCGGGGCGGTCTATGTTCTGGAGCTGAGCTCGTTTCAGCTCGAGACCACCAATACGCTAAAGCCCGACGTCTCGGTGCTGCTCAACATCACGCCGGACCACATCGACCGTCACGGGTCCTTCGACGCCTACGCCGCGGCCAAGGCGCGCCTGTTCAAACGGCAAGGCGCCGGCGACACCGCGGTGATCGCCGTCGACGACGACGCGTCGCGCAAAATCGCCAGCGCGCTGAAGGCCGGCAAGGGGCCGACCGTCGTCCCAGTGTCGGCGAGCCGCGCCTTGTCGGAAGGCGTCCACGCGGTCGGCGGCATCTTGTTCGACGCCCTTGACGGCGCCGCGCGCGAGGTTGCGGACCTGCGCACCGCCCGGGTGCTGATGGGCCGGCACAATTGGCAGAACGCCGCCGCCGCCTACGCCGCCGCGCGCACCCTCGACGTCGAGCCGCGCCGCGCCGTGCAGGCGCTGCAAAACTTTCCCGGGTTGCCGCACCGGATGGAAGAAATCGCGCGCGTCGGCCCGGTCACGTTCATCAACGATTCCAAGGCGACCAACGCCGCGTCCGCCCGCCAGGCCCTGGGCGCGTTCGAAAACGTTTTCTGGATCGCCGGCGGCCGCGCCAAGGGCGCATCGGGGGTCGATGATATGTTTCCGCTGATGCCGCGCGTCGCCAAGGCCTACCTCATCGGCGAGGCGGCCGAGACCTTCGCCGCGCAGCTGAAGGGCCGGGCGGTGGTCGAGATCTCCCGCAACCTCAAGGCCGCGGTCGCCGCCGCCGCGCGCGACGCGGCGGCGAGTTCGCGGCCCGACCCGGTGGTGCTGCTGGCGCCGGCGTGCGCCTCGTTCGACCAGTTCGCCGACTACGCCGCGCGCGGCGACGCGTTCCGCGATCTGGTTCTGGCCTTGCCGGGCGCGGCTGCGTCGCAGGCGGCCGAGTGAGCGCGACGGCGCGCGACGCCGACGTTCCCATCCTTGCGTGGTGGCGGTCCCTGGACCGCGTCAGCGCCGCCGCGGTGGTGGGCCTTCTCGCCGCCGGGCTGTTGAGCGCGCTCGCCGCCAGCCCGGCCGCCGCCGGCCGCATCGGACTCGACGACCCGTTTTATTTTCTCAACCGTCACGGCGCCTACGTCGTCGCCGCGCTCGCCGCCCTCGGGTTCGGCGCGAGTCTGAGCCCGGTCGGAGCCCGCCGGGTCGCCGTGCTGACGCTCTTGGTCAGCGCCGTCATGCTCACCCTGGTGCTGTTTTTCGGCGCCGAGACCAAAGGCGCGACGCGGTGGCTTCACCTCGGGCCGTTCTCGGTCCAGCCGTCGGAATTCGCCAAGCCGGCGTTCATCGTCACCGCCGCCTGGCTGATCGCGGAAGGCCGCAAGGAGGGCGGGCCGCCGGGCTACGCCGTCTGCGCCGTGCTCTACGCCGCGATCGCCGGGTTGCTGCTGGCGCAGCCGGACGTCGGCCAGACGGCGCTGCTGACGCTGGCGTTCGGAGGGCTGGTGTTCGTCTCCGGCGCGCCGTGGCGCTGGATCGCCGGACTCGCCGCCGCCGGAACCGGGATCGCGGCCGGCGCCTACGCCCTGCTGCCGCACGTGCGCGCCCGGGTCGACGCCTTTCTCGGGCCCGGCGAGGCCTATCAGACCGCCGCCGCGCTTAAGGCCATCGCCCACGGCGGCTTGATCGGGACCGGGCCCGGCGAGGGGACGGTCAAGCACATGATCCCGGACGCCCACGCCGATTTCGTTCTCGCCGTGGCGGCGGAGGAGTTCGGACTCGTGTTCGTGGCCGGAATCATCGGCCTCACCGGCTTGTTCGTGATCGCCACCCTGCAGCGGTCGCGGAAACTTGTGGACGGCGCGGCGCGCAACGCCGCGGCGGGGCTGGCGCTCTTGATCGGCTTCCAGGCGTTGATCAACATCGCGGTGAATTTGAATCTAATTCCGTCCAAAGGAATGACGCTTCCTTTCGTTTCTTATGGCGGTTCTTCTCTCGTCGCGCTCGGGCTGGCCGCGGGCATGACCCTGGCGTTCACGCGCCGCCGGCCGGG
>JAJFFL010000181.1 GCA_021776705.1 Alphaproteobacteria bacterium | reverse complement strand
TCTCCGATCTCGGCGGCGGCGTCCGTCTGGTCGAGCTCGACGTCGACGGCGACGCGGTCAGCGACATGAGCTTCGAGGTCACCGGCCCCGCCGACCTCGGCGCCGGCGACTTCGTGCTCTAGCGGACGCGCCGCGCGAACGTGATCCGGGCCGCGCCGTAGGTTCGTTCGTCGACCGCCGCGAAGCCGGCCGCCGCCGTCGCCGCGTCGACGACCGCGGGGGCGTCGGTCTCGGTCTCCACGACCAGCGTCGCCGTGCCGGCGAGCCAGCCGCCGGCGATCAGCTGGGCGAGGGCGGGGGCGACCAGCCCCTGCCGGTAGGGCGGGTCCATGAACACCAGATCGAACGGCGCGCCGAGGCCGGCGGGCTTGGTCGACAGCGCGGTCGCGCCGCGGCGGTGGATCCGGGTCGCGCCCATGACGTCGAAGGCGTCGGCGTTGCTGCGCACGGCGCCGCGGGCCGCCGGATCGGTATCAATGAACAGGGCGAAGCCGGCCCCGCGCGACAGGGCCTCGAAGCCCAAGGCCCCGGATCCGGCGTAGAGGTCGATCACCCGCGCCCCCTCGACCCCCGGCGACCAGGCGGCGTGGGCGAGGACGTTGAAGATCGCCTCCCGCGCCCGTTCGCCGGTCGGCCGGGTGGCGCGTCCTTTGGGGGTAACCAGGGCGCGGCCCTTGAGGCGGCCGCCGACGATGCGCATGCTCACGACTCGGTCAAAGTGATTCTCGGTTGAATGGGGCACGCCATGGATGAGCCGCACGAACTGGGCGCGCAAGCCTTTTGGCGCGCCGATTTCGCCAACGCCGCGCTCGCCGTCCACAACTCTGCGAGCCAGGACCTGCGGGTCAAGCTCTCCGGCGGCGCCTCGTTCATGCGCTGGGTGGTGATCAGCCTGCTCGCGATCCAGACGGCGATCGTGCTCAACGCCATGGGCGTGGCCGGCTTCAACGACGCTTTCGCGCAGATCTCGATGCTCGGATTCCAGGTTTCGCTGGGCAAGTTTCCCCAGGGCTTGCTGATCGTCGCGAGCTTCGCGGCCATGGGCTACTACCTGTTCCGGGCGATGGACGACGAGACCAGCCACAAGGCACAGACCCAGACCCTCGACTTCGTCGGCAAGAACCTGATGGCGCGGATGCGCTACGAGGAATGGCGCGACCAGATCGTGTCGGCCGGCGGCAACGACCGCTCGATCTTCCTCGCCCGCTGCACCGGCATCGTGCGCGAATTCTGCCGCAACCCCGGCGTCAACGCGGCCGACTTCGAGGCCGTCCGCGCCGCCCTGCGCGCCGAGGCGCCGGAACCGCACCCGACGCTCGACATCATGAACGCCCTCGACTTCACCGGCCATCCGCAGCTGAAGACGCTGATCGCCGGCAAGAAGCGCGAGTTCAAGGACTTCGTCTCCTCGATCAAACGCCGCATGGCGGAGAGCTTCGCCGACCTCGAGGGCGACAAGGACTTCACCAAGATCGCCTCCGAGCGCATCGACGACAACGACAAAAACGCCCTCAACGACGCCCGCCGCCGGCGGTTTTCGCGCGCCATGCGCCACTTCACCTGGCTCGACAGCGCCCGCGACGCGATCGAGACCGGCATGCCGAGCTATCAGCTCGAAGGCATGAAGGCGTTCCTGATCCACGACAACTTTCTCGAAAGCCTGACCGGCCACTTCGCCAAGGCGCGCCGCCTGTTCGTGACCACCAACGCCGGCTTCTTCGCCGTTTGGTTCATCATCAACGCCGGCCACATCGCCGCGATCTATTCGCAGCAGCCGCGGTGGTAGGTTGTCGCCTCGCATCTTGAGTATCGTGCTTCTGAATGAAAATCCTCTCGTGGAATGTCGCTCATCGACCGGAGTGTTGGAGGCGCCTTTCGGAGTGCGACGCGGACGCCGCTTTGCTTCAGGAGGCGACTGAACCTGAGCCGAAAATCGCAAGCTGCTTCGAAATCAATCCAGGCGAATGGCTCACCAAAGGAGGCGGTAGAACCCGGCGGTGGCGTACGGCCATCGCGACGAAAAAAGATCGTGTGCAGACGGATTGGATCGACTTGGCGCCGCTCGCAGAGGCGACGGACGGTCAATTGGGCGTCTCCCTGCCTGGCACGCTCGCTGCTGCGCGCATTCGATGTCACGATCTCGAGAGGCCTCTGACGCTCGTTTCCATGTACAGCGTTTGGGATCGACCGCTTGATTCAGTGGCCAGCAGTTGGATCTACGCCGATGCACAAGCGCATCGATTGATCTCCGACATATCCAAGCTCGTCGGAGCTCAACACGAACACGACGTGATAGCCGCTGGCGACTTGAACATTCTTTATGGCTATGGCGAAAACGGCAGCGGCTATTGGGCCGATCGCTATCGGACATTCTTCGAGCGCGCCGATTCCATCGGCCTTAGATTTGTCGGGCCTCAACACCCGAATGGACGCCAAGCGGAGCCTTGGCCGAATGAACTGCCAATAGACAGTCTAAATGTCCCCACCTATCACACAGTGCGTCAAACGCCGGCGTCCGCAACGCGCCAATTGGATTTCGTATTTGCGTCCAATCGCTTGGCCAATCGCGTGAAGGTTTCGGCCCTCAACGCGCCGGACGATTGGGGACCAAGCGATCATGCTCAGATATCTATTGAGATCGTTTGACACCCCCTCACCCCAGCAACCGCCCCAGCTGCTCGCGCATGATTTTCGGCGGCACCTCCGCCACTTCGCCGCGCTTCAGCGACCCGAGCTGAAACGGGCCGTAGGCGGTGCGGATCAGGCGGTTGACCTTCAAGTCGACGGTTTCCAGCGCGCGCCGCACTTCGCGCTTCTTGCCTTCGGCGAGGGCGACGGTGATCCACAGGTTGCCGCCCTGGACGCGCTCGATCGTGGCCTCGATCGGGCCGAATTTTTCGCCGTCGACGGTGACGCCCTTCTTCAGGTGGTCGAGCTGCGCCTGGACGGCGTGGCCGTAGGCGCGCACCCGGTAGCGCCGCCGCCAGCCGGTCGACGGCAGCTCCAGGGACCGCGCCAGGCCGCCGTCGTTGGTCAGCAGCAACAGGCCCTCGGAATTGAAGTCGAGGCGGCCGATCGACATCAGGCGCGGCAGGCCCTTGGGCATCTTCTCGAAGATCGTCGGTCGGCCCTCGGGGTCGCTGGTGGTCACCAGCAGGCCGTCGGGCTTGTGGTAGCGAAACAGCCGCGGCGCTTCGGCCTTGGCGACCCGCGCGCCGTCGACGCGGATGTCCTGGTCCGGGGTGACGCGGACGCCGGGCTGGTCGAGCACGATGCCGTCGACGCTGACCCGCCCTTCGGCGATCATGCGCTCGACCTCGCGGCGCGAGGCGACCCCGGCGCGGGCGAGGACCTTGGCGATGCGTTCGCCCGTTGCTGGCTCGGGTGCGTCGGTCATGATGGGGTGATAACGGTCCGCGGCCGGCAGCGCCATCGCGCGCCGCAATCGCGCCCGGATCGCGCGGCAGCGTCAGGGCCAGAAAAGGATGGAGGCAGGCATGAACGGACGCATGCAGCTCGCGGTCGGGGCGATTCTGGCGGCGATCGGCTACGGGAGCTGGACGTTCGAGCTGCCGTACCTGAGCCAGGCTCTGAGCCAGATTCCCGGCCTCGCCCAGGAATGGACCGACCCGGACGCGGCGTCCGGCGGCTTCATCCTCGCCGGCCTGGTGTTCGCGCTGACCGGCGTCGTCACCATGATCGCGACCCGGCTCGCCGGGATGTTGAACCGCGGCCGCGACGAAGCCGCCGAGCGCCAGCAGCTCGATCTCTTCCATGAACTCCTCACCGGCGCCGCGGTGCGCATGGTCGGCGCCGACGGCGTCGTCGCGCCGTCCGAGGTTGCGATGTTGCAAGGCGTGCTTGAGCGCTTCGGCCAGCAGCCGGTGAACGAAAAGACCATCCGATCGATCGCCGAAGCTTCCGCCAAAGACCCCGACCACTACCTTGGCCGCATCCACCGCCAGGCCGACGAACTGACCGAGGAGCAGCGCACCCACATTCTGCGCGCCTGCCTTCTCGTCGGCATGGCCGACGTGGTGCTCGACGCGGCGGAGGTGGAGTACCTGCAGAAAGTCTCCGAAGCGCTGAAGCTGCCGCAAGAAAAAATCGACGCGGTGCGCGCCGAGCTCACCAACGTCGCCTCCAAGCTCGTCGGCGCGGCCGCTTTCGCCGCGTGAGCGAGGCCGACGACGACGCGCGCTGGATGGCCCGGGCGCTGGCGCTCGCCGATCAGGCGGCGGCCGCCGGCGAGGTGCCGGTCGGCGCGGTGCTGGTCGACCCGGGGGCCGGCGAGGCCGTCGCGGAAGGCGCCAATGCGCCGGTCGGCGCGCACGATCCGACCGCGCACGCGGAGATCGTCGCCTTGCGCGCCGCGGCGAAAAAACGCGCAAACTACCGGCTGACAGGGCTGACCCTATATGTGACGCTTGAGCCCTGCGCGATGTGCGCGGGCGCGATCTCGATCGCGCGGATCGGCCGCCTGGTGTACGGGGCCGAGGATCCGAAGGGCGGCGCTGTGACACACGGGCCGCGCGTGTTCGACCAGCCCACCTGCCACTGGCGGCCCGAGGTCGCAGGGGGCGTGCGGGCCGAGGAATCAGGGCAGCGTTTGAAGGCGTTCTTTAGGGACAAGCGATGATCACGATTCGCCCCGCCGCGTACGAAGACGCCAAGTCGCTGGGCGTGGTGCATGACCAGGCCTGGCGCGAAGCCTATTGGGGCGTGCTCCCCGACGCCGCCGTGCTCGACGAAACCGCCGACGAACGCGGCCAGGCCTGGAAGGCGCGCCTGTCGCGCGTCGCCTCCGACATGGAGGCGCTCGACGAGGGCGTGTTCGTCGCCGAGGCTGACGACGACCTGGTGGTGGGCTTTTCCTGGTCCGGACCGACGCGCGGATCGGGAAGTCCCTGGGAAGGCGAGATCTACATGCTCTACGTCCTGCAGGACCTGCAGGGCGTTGGAATCGGCCGCGGCCTGTTCGCCCGCGCCCTGGCGCACCTGATGGAGCGCGGATTCTTCGAGGTCGGCGTCTGGGCGCTCGAGGCCAATACCCGCGGCCGCGCCTTCTACGAGTCGATGGGCGGCAAGATGGTCGCCAAAGGCGTCGAGATCGTCCGCGGAGGCCGCGCCGACGTCGTCGGCTACGCCTGGGACGACGCCGAAGCGATCCGCCGCGTGCTGGGGGCGTTGTAGCGCTGTCCGGCCGATTTACGGCTGGCGCAATCCCTTGCCTCCCTCATGCTGAGGACGCGGCGCAGCCGCCGTCTCGAAGCACGCACCGTCGTTTGCGCAAACTTCCTTCGCCGCGAATTCAGATCGCGCGACCACCTCCTGTGATTCGAGACGCCGCCTGGCGGCGGCTCCTCAGCATGAGGGGCGGGGTGGATGGCGGGTAGGGGTAGCTATCCTTACTCCTGATAAATCTGCACCAGATTCCCGCAGGTGTCGTCGAACACCGCCATGATCACCGGGCCCGCCGGCGTCGGCTCCTTGGTGAAGGTCACGCCGGCGGCGGCGAGGCGCTTGTGCTCCGCCGCGATGTCGCCGACCGTGAAGGCGGTGATCGGGATGCCGTCGGCCTTGAGCGCGGCTTGAAACGTCTTGGACGCGGCATGCGCGTTCGGTTCCAGCGCCAGTTCGCACCCGTCCGGGTCTTCCGGCGACACCACCGTCAGCCAGCTGTGTTCGCCCATGGGAATGTCGTTCTTGAGCTGAAAGCCGAGAACGTCGACGTAGAAGGCCTTTGCTTTCTTCTGGTCGTCGACGGGAATGCCGCTGAGGCTGATGCGCATGGCGTTCTCCTCTTTGTCATCCGGCCAAAAGTACGACGCCGCGGACGATATAGGCGAGTCCCAAGGCGCTGACGATCCATTTGGTCCAGTCGCGGAACCGCACGTCGTCGAGCCGGTGCAGGATGCGCCCGCCCGCCCAGGTGCCGAGCAGCGTCAAGGGCACGCACGCGGCGAAGGTCGTCAGCAGGAAGCGCGACGTCTGCGGATCGGCGAGCGCCAGCGGCGCGCCGTAGTAGACGATCTTGACGCCGTGGCTGATCACCTGGGTCGCCGCCTTGGTGGCCACGATCGCGCGCCGGTCGCGCTCGGTGCGCACGAAGAACACGTCGAGCAGCGGGCCGGAGACGCCGGCGACGACGTTGAGGCCGGTGACCAGGAAGCCGCAGGCGACGGCGTGGGCCGGGCGCGCCGCGTCGAGGTTGAGGCGCTTCTTGGGAACCCACGCCAGCGCCGGCGTCAGCCCAAGGACCACGAACAGCCACGCCTTGGGCAAGACGATCGCCAGGCTGACGACCACGGCCACCGCCGCCGCCGCGCCGCCGACGTAGATCGCCAGCACCCGCCCGTCCACGAACCGCCACAACAAAGCCGCCCGCGAGCCGTTGGCGACCGATTGGATCAGCCCGTGCAGCGCCAGCGCCGGCTCGACCGGCAGCAAGAACGCCAGCGCCCCCATCAGCATCAGCCCCCCGGCCATCCCGAAGACGCCCGAGACGATCGCGGTGAGAAACGCGGCGAGAAGGATCAACGGCAGCATGGGCCGGCGTTGTAAGGTGATTTTGCCGCGCGCGTCAGCCTGCGTGCAAAGGGAACGGTCATCCTGAGCCGAAGGCGAAGGATCTCGGAGAGACCGGCGATTCCGGGATATCGAGATTCTTCGCGGCGCTCAGAATGACGGGACATGTTGAACGGCCGCACTAGATCGACGCTGAGACCAACTGGAGCCGCACCCATGCCCGCCCACCTCGGCCTGCCTGAGATCTTCGCCGTCCTCGCGTGCCTCGTCGGCGGCGGCATGGGCGTGAAGGCGCTGCTCGACCCGGCGTGGACGGTCGGCTTGGTGCGCCTGGTCCCGGACCCGGACCAACACGAAGGCCGTTCGGAGCTGCGCGCGATCTACGGCGGCCTGTTCACCGGCGGCCACGGCTTCGCGCTCGCCGCCGTCTTGCTGGCGCCCGCCGGCGCCTGGGCCGCCGCCGCCGTCGCCGCCGGCTGGCTCGGCGCGGGGGCGGTGCGCTTCGCCTTCATGCGGGCGGACAAGGGGGCCACCACCTACAACGTCCTCGGCGGGGGCTTCGAAGTCGTGATGGGCGCGGCCCTGATCGCGCCGCTAGCCCTTTAGCCGAGCCGTCAGCCCCGCCTTCACCGCCGGCCATTCCTCCGCCAGGATCGAAAAGTACGCGGTGTCGCGCAGGCGGCCGCCTTGGGTGCGGTGGCGGCGGCGGAGAATCCCTTCGAACGTCGCCCCGAGCTTGGCGATCGCCGCGCGCGACCGCGCGTTCCGCGCGTCGGTCTTGAACTCGACGCGCTCGGCGCCGCAGGCGAAGGCGTGGCCGAGGAGCAAGAGCTTGCACGCCGGGTTCACCGCCGTGCCCTGGGCGTCGCGCACGTACCAGGTGGCGCCGATCTCGGCCATGGCGTTGGGCGGATCGACGGCGCAGTAGCCGCTGGCGCCGACGACGCCGCCGTCCGGACGATGGGCGACGAAGTAGAGCCAGTCGCCGGACGCGTGCCGTTCGCTCACCCGCGCCCGCCAGGCGTCGAAGTGGTCGCCGTCGGCCCGCCACGGCATATGGGTCCAGATCGCCGCGTCGTCCGCGGCCGCGCGCAGCGGTGCGCCGTGCCGTTCCGCCAACGGCTCCAGGCGAACCTGCGACGTCTCCAGGACCGACGCGACGAGCTTCATCGGCGCGCCTTCACAGCCAGCGGTTGAGCTTCGAAATCAGAAAGATCAAGGCGGCCGAGGCGACCATCAAGCCGAGCGCCAGGGGGTAGCCCCAGGTCTGGCCCAGCTCCGGCATATGGACGAAGTTCATGCCGTAGACCGAGGCGATCAGGGTCGGCGGCAGGAACAGGACGGCGACGATCGACATCACGCGCATCGACTGGTTCTGCTGCGCCCCGATCAGCCCGAGGGCGGCCTCGAGCAGAAACTCCACCCGGTCGGCGAGGCCGCCGGCGTAGTGCTCGAGCTCGCGCAGGTCACGTCCGAGTTCGCGCAGCCGCGCCGAGTCGAGACCGTGAAGCTTGGCGGCGGCGATGGTGAAGGCGACGGCGCGCGACAGGCTGGCGAGGCTTTCCTGGCACTTGGCGTTGAGCGCCCCGATGCGGCCGACGCGCCGCACCGCGCCGCGCAGATCGCCCGCCGCGCCGTCCTCGCCGAAGACGTCGTCGGACAGGGCGTCGGCGTCTTCGGCGGCGCGGTCGAGCAGGTCGGCGAGGCGCTCGACGACGCCCTCGAGCAGCGCCAGCAGGACGCCGCGCCCGTCGGGATGTTGCGGCAACCGCGTCGAGGCGCGGCCGTCGCCGATCTGGAAGGCGCGCGGTTCGAGGTCGCGCGACGTGATCAGCCGCCCGCCGCGCAAGATGAACGTCACCGGGCCGGAGACCGGCCGCTCGTCCTGCATCGAGACCAGATTGGCGGTGAGATAGAGCTCCTCCGGGGTCGAGTCGAAGCGCGACGAGATCTCCAGGGCGTCGCGTTCGCGCGCCGTCGGCACGTCGGCGCCGGTGGCGGTCTCGACCAGGCGCTCCTCGTCGGCGTCGGCGCGCAGCAGGTCGATCCAAACCGCGGCCGCGCCGGCGAGCGCGGCGGCCGGGGCGAGACTGCACGACAAGCCGCCGTCCGGGTTGGTTTCGTAAACGACGAGCATGGCGGGCCCGGCCTCAGCGGTCGTCCTTGAACACGACGCCGCCCTTCATCACCACATCGACGTCGAGCAGCTCGGCGACGTCGGCCAGGGGATCGCCGTCGACGGCGATCAGGTCGGCCTTCTTGCCGGCCGCGAGCGTTCCGACCTGGTCGGCCATCTCAAGGTGGTCGGCGGCGTTGACGGTCGCCGTGACGATCGCCTGCTCCGGGGTAAAGCCGGCGGCGATCATCAGCGGAAACTCGTGCGCGTTGTCGCCGTGCTTGGAGACGCCGGTGTCGGTGCCGAAGGCGACCTTGACGCCGCCTTCGCGGGCGCGGCGCAACATGTCGAGCATCAGCGGGCCGACGGCGCGCGACTTGTCGCGCTGCGGAGGGGTCATCCAGTCGGCGGTCTCGGCCATCTCCGCGACCGTGGCGCCGGCGAGCACGGTCGGCACCAGATAGGCGCCGCCGTCGCGGAACAAGCGGATCGACTCGCGGTCGAGGTAGGTGCCGTGTTCGATCGACTTGACCCCCGCCCGCAAGGCGGCGTCGACGCCGGACTTGCCGTGCGCATGGGCGGTGACGTAGCGGCCCATCATCCGCGCGGAGTCGACGATGGCGTCGAGCTCGGCGTCGGTGAACTGTTTCTCGGTGCCGGCGCGGGTGTTGGACAGGACGCCGCCGGTGGCGGTGATCTTGATCACGTCGGCGCCCTTGCGGATCGCCTCGCGCGTGGCGCGGCGGCAGTCGTCGGGACCGTTGCAGATGTTGCTCGACAGCATCGCCGCGGCGACGTCTTCGTTGTAGCCGTGGCGGCCGTCGCAGTGGCCGCCGGAGACGCACAGCGACTTGCCCGCCGCGCGGATACGCGGGCCGGCGATCTCGCCGCGGTTGATCGCGTCGCGGAGCGCGAAAATCGCGTCCTCGCCGCGCGCGCCGACGTCCTGGACCGTGGTGAAGCCGGCGTCGAGCGTCAGCTTGGCGAAGTGGGCGCCCTTCATCGCGAAGTCGGCGTCGGAGAATTCGACCGCGTCGAGCCGGCCGGTGGGGCCGAGCTCGCTGGTGAGGTGCACGTGGCTGTCGATCAGGCCGGGCAGGACGTGGAAGTTTTTCAGGTCGACGACCTCGGCGCCGTCGATGTCGGCGTAGCCGTCGCGGATCTCGACGATGACGTCGCCGGCGATGAGCACGGAGGCTTCGGCGCGCGGGCGCTCGCCGGGGACCGCGATCAGGGTCCCGGCGTGGACCACGGTGGTGATCGCGGGGCCGTCCGGCGCTTCGGCGTCCTGGGCGGCGACGGCGGCGGCGAAGCCGAGCGCCGCGGCGGCGGCGAAAATCGTTTTCATGCCTTGTCCCTTCAATCCGCCGGCGCTTTCAGCGCCCGCCAGGCGATGTCCGTGCGGTGAAACCCTTCCGGCCAGTCGATGCGGTCCACCGCCGTGTAGGCGCGCGCCACCGCGACTTCGAGGGTGTCGCCGATCGCGGTCACGTTCAAGACGCGGCCGCCGGCGGCGACGAGATCGCCCGCCGCGTTGCGCGCCGTCCCGGCGTGAAAGACGGTGACGCCGTCGACGGCGCCGGCGGCGTCGGTCCCGCGAATCGTCGACCCCTTCGGATAGGCCTCCGGATAGCCCCGGGTCGCCAGCACCACGGCCACCGCGGGGGCGGGCGAGAACGCCATCTCCGGCAGGTCGCCGAGCCCGCCTTTGGCGCAGGCGAGGAGATACGGAACCAGGTCGCTCTGCAGCCGCGCCATCAGGACCTGGCACTCCGGGTCGCCGAAGCGGACGTTGTATTCGACCACCTTCGGTCCCGCCGGCGTCATCATCAGGCCGACGTAGAGCACGCCGCGGTAGGGCGCGCCGTCCTTGGCCATGCCGGCGATGGTCGGCGCGACGACGGCGTCGGTGACGGCGGCGAGGTCGGCGTCGGCGATCGCCGGGGTCGGTGAATAGGCGCCCATGCCGCCGGTGTTGGGGCCGGCGTCGTGGTCGAAGGCGCGCTTGTGGTCCTGGGCCGCGGCCATCACCCGCACCGCCTCGCCGTCGGTGAGCGCGAACACCGACGCCTCGACTCCGCTCATGAACTCCTCGACCACGACGGTCCGCGACGCGGTCCCGAAGCGGCCCGACAACATGGCGTCGATCTCGGCCTCGGCGGCCTCGCGGGTCTCGGCGATCACCACCCCTTTTCCAGCCGCCAGGCCGTCGGCCTTGATCACGTACGGCGGGCCGTCGAGGCGGTCGAGAAACACCTTGGCCTCATGCGGGTCGGAGAACACGCCGTACTCCGCCGTCGGAATCGCGTTCTCGCGCATGAATTCCTTGGCGAAGGCTTTCGACGTCTCAAGCTTCGCCGCCGCCGCCGAGGGACCGAACGCCGGAATTCCTTCGGCGCGCAATCGGTCCGACAGGCCGAGCGCCAGCGGCGCCTCGGGTCCGATGACGACGAGGTCGACGCCGGCCTCCTTGGCGAGACCCGCGAGGCCCTCGACGTCGTCGGCGGCGACGTCGGCGTTGGCGGCGTCGCCGCCGGCGGCGAGCGCGACGGTTGTGGTTCCGGCGTTGCCCGGCGCGACGATCAGCTCGGTCACGTCCGGGGATTGGGCGATCTTCCAGGCCAGCGCGTGCTCGCGCCCGCCCGACCCGACGAGGAGAATCTTCATCCGCCCTGTTTAAGCGGCGGCGCAACGAAGGGGAAGGCGCGAGACCTTGCCGCGGCGCGCGATCTGGCGTTGAAAAAGCCATGCAACGCGAAACCGAACGCCTGCGCCTGCGGATGTGGTGCGACTCCGATTTCGAGGCCTACGCCGCCTGCTACGCCGATCCGCAGCTGGCGCGCTTCATCGGCGGCGTCTGCGACCGCGAGACGGCGTGGCGCAAGATGGCCGGTTTGGCCGGCCACTGGGCCTTGCGCGGTTTCGGCTACTGGGCGGTGGAGGAGCGGGCCGGCGGCGGCTTCGTCGGCTGCGTCGGCCTGTGGCGCTCTGACGGCTGGCCGGAGCACGAACTCGGCTACTGGCTGACGCCGGCGGCGCAAGGAAACGGCTACGGCGTCGAAGCCGGCCGCGAAGCGCTGGCGTTCGCGCGCGACATCGTCCGGCCGCCGTCGCTGGTGAGCTACATCGACCCGCGCAACCAACCGTCCAGGCGCCTCGCCGAACGACTTGGCGCGCGCCTGGACGGCCGGATCGAGCTCCTCGCCTTCGGACCCCACGACGTGTGGCGCCACGACGTATGACGTCGCGCCGTCAGCCGTGGGCGGGAAGGAACTTCGGGTTGCGGAACAGTCCCGCTGCGACGAGGTCGATGAGGATTCCCACCGGCAGGATCTCCGACAACGTAAGCGGAATTCGAAACAGCGGATTTTCGTACATCGCCGCCATCTGCTCGGTTTGCGCGATGAACGCCTCCAGCTCTTCGCCGGAAAGCCCGCCGGCGCGCTGGCTGTCGATCAAGCCTTCGGTGTAGGCCTGCATCCACTCCGAGCCGCCGAAGGCGTAATAGATCTCCCACCCGAGGGCGTAGATGATCCCGGTGAGCACCGCGATGCCGAGCCCGAGCCGGAACGCGGACCAAAACCTGATGACGCCGCCAAGCTCCTGATCGCGGTACTTCTTGACCGCGACGAAAATGGTCGAGAGCGCCATCAACATGAACAAGTAGCCGGCCGCTACCGAGCCGGCGCCGGTTTCCCCGGGGATGAAGCGGATGTTGAGTTGCATCAAGGCGACGATCACCACGCCGGCGATCGCGCCGTAGATGAGAATAAACCGGACCATGTCAGCCTCCGTCGTGAGCGATGACCCACCCGACTGAAATTCTTGGCCGATTCATATCACCCAAAGGGGTGAATCGGCGGCTGTCGCCCGTCGGGATGGCGGAAAAACGTCGAACCTACCCGATCGGGTGATGGTTTTGGGGGCCGGCGTCGGTCATCAAGCCGCATCCGTTCAACGAACAGGGAGCCCCCGCCATGGACCTTGGAAACTTTTCGATCAGCCTCGCGGTCAAGGACCTCGAGGCGTCGCGCGCCTTCTACGAAAAACTCGGATTCGTCGCGCTCCACGACTCCTCGGAGCATGGCTACATGATCCTCAAGGGCCCCAATGTCGTGATCGGTCTGTTTCAAGGCATGTTCGAGAAGAACATTCTGACCTTCAATCCGGGCTGGGACTCGAACGCCAAGCCCGTTGACCCGTTCACCGACGTCCGCGCGTTGCAGAAGAAGCTGAAGGCCGCCGGTCTCGAACTGGCGACGGAAGCCGACGAGTCCACCACCGGACCGGCGAGCCTGACGCTCACCGACCCGGACGGCAATCCGATCCTTATCGACCAGCACCGCTGACCGCGTCACGGGATCAGCGCCAGGCCGCGCGCCTTGTCGATCGCCTGCACGCGGCGCGAGACCTCGAGCTTTTCATAGAGGCGCGCCACATGCGACTTGACGGTGTTGGGCGACACGCCGAGCCGCCGGGCGATCTCCTTGTTCGAGCGTCCGGCGGCGAGTTCGACCAGCACCGCGTATTCGCGTTCGGTGACGCCGAGGCTCGCCAGCGCCTGGACGTTCTTCTCGAACGGGCCCGGCGCCGCACGTGACGTCAGCTTCCAGCCGGTCCAGACCCCGAGGGCCGCGAATCCGATCGCCAGCAGCACGACGTAAAGCTCGGTGGTCAGCGCCCGCGCGAGGTAGCGGCGCTCGAACCATTCCAGCGCAAACGCGCCGGCGGCGAGGGCGAGGGCGGAAAGGGCGACCGTTCTCCACATCAGCCGGATGTTGACGGACGCGGGCGAAGGGGGAAAGGCTTTGGTCCCCGCCGTCGCAGTCGAACGCGTCGGCGTCTCCCGCCCGGCCGTGCGGAGGAACGCCGCGGTCGCGCCGACAGCGGGGCAAATTCACCGCCTCGATGGCGCGTCGCTGCGCGTCCGAACCCGGCACGACGGGACAGTCGGTGAACCACCACCAACTCGCCGCGCCGTATTGGAGCGGAATGTCGTCGTAGGCCCCGAAGGCGAGCTGGTGGCCGGTGATGAGGTAGGGGTCTTTCGCGCCGGCCGTGTCGGCGTTCCCGAGCCGCGACTGAAAGCGGGCGAGCGCGGGTTCCCGTGCGACTCGCGGGGTTGAGCATGCGCCGCCGCCGCACCGATACGGGCCGACGCGGCTGTGGCGTTTTCCCGCGCACCGTCGATATATGAGGCGGAACCCGGAGGCGAACGCATGGGACGCATCTACGACGACATCACACAGACCATCGGCGACACGCCGGTGGTCGAACTCCGGCGCCTTTCGCCCGAGGGGCGCCGCGTCTTCGTCAAGCTCGAAGCCCGAAATCCAGGCGGCTCGGTCAAGGACCGGCTGGCGCTCGGCGTCATCGAGGACGCGGAGAAGAAAGGGCTGCTGAAGCCTGGCGACACGGTGGTCGAGGCCACCAGCGGCAACACCGGCATCGGTCTCGCGGTGGTCTGCGCCCAGCGCGGCTACCCTTTGGTGGTCACCATGGCGGAGAATTTCTCCATCGAGCGGCGAAAGCTGATGCGGTTCCTCGGCGCGCGGGTCGTGCTGACGCCGGCGGCAGAGAAGGGCACGGGCATGCTCAAGAAGGCGGTGGAGCTCGCCGCGGCGCACGGCTGGTTCCTCGCCCGCCAGTTTGAGAACGAAGCCAACGCCGAGGTCCACGCCCGCACGACCGCGCGTGAAATCCTCGATGACTTTTCCGGCGAACGACTTGACGCCTGGGTCACCGGCTTCGGCACCGGCGGCACGCTCAAAGGCGTCGCGCGGGTTCTCAAGGCCGAACGGCCGGAGTGCCGCATCGTCGTCGCCGAGCCGGACAACGCGCCCCTGTTCGGGTCCGGCGCGCCGCAGCCGCGCGACGCCGACGGCGCCGTCACCGAGAGCCACCCCGCCTTCCGGCCGCACGTGATGCAGGGCTGGTCGCCGGACTTCATCGCCAAGCTCGCCGAAGACGCGCGCGACGCCGGGCACGTGGACGAGATCGTTCCGGTCGCGGGCGGCGACGCCATGCAAACCGCGACGCTTCTCGCACGACAAGAAGGGATCTTCGCCGGCGTCTCCGGCGGCGCCACGCTCGCCGCGGCGCTGGCGCACGCGCGGACGCTGCCGGCGGGCGCCTGCGTGCTCGCCATGCTGCCCGACACCGGCGAGCGCTATTTGTCGACGCCTTTGTTCTTCGACATCGACGAAGACATGAACGCGGATGAGCGCGCGATCTCGGAGTCGACGCCCTCGGCGCGCTTCGGCGCGCCGCCGCCCGCCGACATCGCGGCGGAACCCGCGCCCGTCGCCGCCGCCGACGCGGAGGCGGTCGCCTTCGTCGATAGGACGATCGCGGACAACGCCGCCGTGATGTTCGCGCTCGAGTGGTGCGAGTTCTGCTGGGCCGTGCGGAAGTTGTTCAAGGCGCTGGGCGTCGACTATGTCTCCGTCGACCTCGACGCCGCGGCGATGCAGGAGGACGGCTGGGGCGCGCGGGTGCGCGCCGCCTTGACCGCCAAACTCAAGGTCGCGAGCGGCCTGTGCACCATTCCGCAGGTCTTCGTCGCCAGCGAGCACCTCGGCGGCGCGACCGAGACTTTGGAGGCTTGCGCGAGCGGCGAGCTTGCAGCGCAGCTTGACGAAGCGGGCGTCGCGCACGCGCCGACCGACGCCGTCGACCCTTGGAGCTTCCTGCCCGGCTGGGTCGCGAAGGCGGGCTAGACGCCGCCCGGTCGTTGATCACACCGACGCGGTTCGACACCGCCGATTTCGCTGACGCGCGCCGAAGCCGCGAAACGCCTTGCGGCGGCGGGCGTCAGTCCTCCTCGAGCCGCAGGAACCGCGCCGCGTTGTCGTGCAGGATCGCGGCTTTTTGTTCGGTGGTGAGGAAGTCGGCGTCGTTTATCGCGTCGATTCCTTCCTCGATCAGGCCCGGCCACACCATCTGGTCGGAGCCGAACAGGATGCGGTCGCCGAAGCCGGCGCGCACCAGGTCTTCGAGGAAGTCGTGGTACTCCGCCCGCGGCGTCGCCAGCTGCAGAACGCCGGTGCCGACGTAGAGCTGCGGGTGCGCGTAGAGCATCGCCATCACGTCGTCGCGCATCGGCCAGCCGGCGTGCATCACATAGACGCGCAACGTCGGGTGCCGCACCAGGATCTCTTCCAGCGCCAGCGGGCTGTGCAGCCGCGCCCGGTAGGCCGGGAACAGGTAGGGCGATCCCGGCGGGCCGGTGCCGATGTGGATTCCGACCGGGATGTCGAGCGCGGCCGCGACCGCCCAGTAGGCGTCGAAGGCCGGGGCGTCGGCGGCGAGGCCGGCGTACTGGTTGGTGACTTCGGCCAGCACCTCGAAGCCGCCGGCGGCGAAGTAGGCGCCGACCTCTTCGGCGGAATATTCCGTCGTCGCGACATTCATCTGATGCCCGGCGATGATCCGGTCCGGGGCTCGCGCCTTCCACGCCGCGACCCGTTCGCGGGGGCCGGACAGGACGCCGGTGACGTTCAAGCGTTCAAGCTCGGCGAGGGTGGCGTCGCGCAATTCGTCGTCGGTCTCCAGCGACCAGATCGGGTCGGCGCACGGCGGTTCCTTCATCAGGCCGAGGAAGCGGCGGCCCCACGGCTCGGCGGGGTCGTGCGCGCGGATGAACGCGCCGGGGCACACGGCGATCGGCGGCGGGCCCTGGTCGGACGCGCCGAGGGCGTGGAGATGGACGTCGATCACCGGGCCGAGATAGGGGGCCGACGCGGACGGCGCGCCGCCGGGCGTCGCCGCGCACGCCGCCAGCGCCGCGGCCGCCAGAATCGCCGATCCCCGACCCGTCAATTCGATCATCCACCGCATCTGCGCCTCCCCGCATGTCCCGCGGCGAGGCTAGCGGCGGCGTGCGGACGCGGCAAATCGGGCGAAAAAAAAGGCCCCGCCGCGGCGGGGCCCGTCGTCGTGTCGGCGGCGCTACTTCTTCTTCTTTTTGGCGGCCGGTTTTTTCTTCGCCGCCGGTTTCTTGGCGGGCTTCTTGGCGGCGGGTTTTTTCGCCGCGGACTTTTTCGCCGCCGGCTTTTTCTTGGCGACGGTTTTCTTGGCCGCCTTCTTCGCCGGCGCCTTCTTGGCCGCGGCCTTCTTCGCCGGAGCCTTCTTCACGGTTTTCTTGGCGGCTTTTTTCGCCGGAGCCTTCTTGGTCGCGGGACGCTTGGCGGCCATCGCCCGGGCGGCGACGCGTTTCTTGGCGGTGGTTTTTTTCGCGGCCGGCCGCTTGGCGGCGGCTTTCTTGGCCGGCTTCTTCGCCACCGCCTTCTTCGCCGCCGGCTTGACGGTTGTCAGGTCTTCGAGCTTGGCGGCCCGAGCGTTGGTCGCCACCGATTTCATGCCGTTCGTGCACGCGGCCGTCGACTCGTAGGATTCCGACTTGCCGATCACCTGGCCGTTGACTGACTTGAGCACGAAGTAGGCCTTGCCGTTCTTCTGCGCCTTGACCTCGAAGCGCGACGCCGTGCCGGCGTTCTTCTGCACCGAGGCGACCCCGTTCTTCGCCGCCGGCTTACCCTTGTAGCCTTCCGACGCGAGAATGTTTTGTCCGTTCGACGCCTTCAGGCGGAACCGGAACTCGCCTCGTTTGTCTTTGTAGATTTCGAACTTGCCCGCCATCGCGCAGACTCCCTTCGCCGTCGCGCGGGATCTCAAGCGCCCCGCATGTCGCGAGTTAGCGGACTCGCACGTGCGTCGTCAAACAGTTGCCCGGAGCAAGTCGGGGATAACGCGCGCGCCGACGCGCTCCGACTCGCGCCGACTCCGACGCGCGGCGCGTCGCGCGACTCGGACTCCGCGCCTCGAACGGCGC
>JAJFFL010000019.1 GCA_021776705.1 Alphaproteobacteria bacterium | reverse complement strand
TCGTGGGAGACGACACCATGAAGCGCTTTTGGAGTTTTTCTTCTTTCCGTTCGGTGATGGCGGCCCTCGTCCTAGCCGGGTGCACGGCGGCCATCGTCTCGGAAGCCGCCTTCGCCCAACGTTCGGATCGACGCGACCGCGACAAGGAAGCGAACAACAAGAATCGCGTGTTCAGCGCCGACACCGGCGAAAAGCTGCTGGCGGTGCAGGAACTCCTGGTGGCGGAGCAAATGGGGTCGGCGCTGACGCAGCTCAACACGATCGTCTCGAACTCCAAAAAGCTTAGCCCTTACGAACTCGGCGTGATTTTGTTGATGCGCGGCAACGTCAAGTGGCAGCTGGATGACTCTGACGGCGCGCTGTCTGATTGGCGGCGGGCTCTGACCGACGGCGACTTGAACGACAAAGAGCGCCTATCGACCCAGTACAACATCGGCCAAATCACGCTGGTCAAAGGCAACTACCGCGAAGCGATCCAGATCCTTGAACAGTGGATCGCCGACGGCGGGCAGGTGACGGACAAGGTCTACTTGAATCTGGTCGCGGCCTACGCCGAACTGGGGGACTACCGCGGCGCTCTGCGACATGCCTTGTCGGCCTATCAAATCGCCAATCCGCGTGAGCGCAAACACTTTGATATGCTCAACTTCCTCTACATGGAATTGAACATGCCGCGCGAGCGCGCGCAGATCCTCCAAGAGATGGTGGCGTTGTTCCCGGAGGACGAAAAGATTTGGCTTTCGATCGCGGCCCTCTACGCGGAAGGCGGGGAGGAGCAAAAAGCGTTCGAAATCAACAAGATCATGTACATCAACGGCATGCTCACCGAAGAAAAAGAGATCATGCGCGTCGTTGACTACTACAGCTTCCTGGAAGTGCCGTACCGCGGCGCGCGGATTCTGGAACGCGAGATGAACCGCGGCCGCGTCGCCAAAACCCGCGACAATTACGAGAAGCTGGCGCGGTTTTACCGTCAGGCCCAGGAATTCGATCTGGCCGTGCCGCCGTTGAACGCTGCGGCGTCGATGTCGAACGACGGCCAACTGTACGAAGTGCTGGGGCAGGCGCTCTACGCCGAAGGCGAATTCGACAAAGCCGAACGTTCCTTGCGCAGCGCGCTGAACAAGGGCGGCCTCAAGGAGCCTGGAAACGCCTGGGTGCTGATCGGCAACTCGCTCTACGATTCTGACCGCCCGCGCGAAGCCATCGACGCTTTCCGCCGCGGTTCGCGGTACGGCTACTCCGAAGAAACCGCCAACAACTGGATCAAGTTCGTCGAGGGCGAATTGCTTATCCAGCACCGTCAGGAAGAGTTCAAGAAGAAGGTGAGGCGCGAAGAAATCCGGCTGGCTTGCGAGCGGCGTTTCGGCCTTATCGGCAGTGGCGGATTGCAGTCCTTGACTACGCGCGAAGCCGATATCGTCACGGAAGTTGAGGAAGAAAACGTTCCCGAGGTTCTCGTCGGGATAGACTGCGATCAAATCCTGGCCAAGCCGGCGGTGTATCCGGAAGAGTTGCGTCCGCTCCCCGACCCGACGTTTGAGCAGGAAGTCGAGGAGACCGTCGCCGCCGAGGGCGAGACCACGGAATCCGACGAGACGTCGCCGGGTCGTTGATCGCCGCGATCGGCCGATCGCCGAGCGAAATGAATAGGGCGGCGGCGACGCCGCCCTTTTTTCGTCGGCCCTATCCGGTCAGTCCCGCGACTTTCAAAGCGAACGCGAACTCCAGCGCCGTCTCTTTCAAAGAATCCCAGCGGCCCGAGGCGCCGCCGTGTCCGGCTTCCAAGTTGGTCTTCAGCAGGATCGGGGCGCCGCCGGTGTTGTGCTCCCGCAGTCGCGCCGCCCACTTCGCAGGCTCCCAATAGGTCACCCGCGGGTCCGACACGCCCGCCGTCGCCAACACCGGCGGATAAGCGGCGGCGGCGATGTTGTCGTAGGGGCTGTAAGAGGCGATGCGGCGAAACGCGGCCTCGTCTTCGATCGGATTGCCCCATTCCGGCCATTCCGGCGGCGTCAGCGGCAGGCCGGCGTCGCTCATGGTGTTGAGCACGTCGACGAAGGGCACCGCCGCGATCACGCCGGCGAACAAGTCCGGCGCCATGTTGAGGGCGGCGCCGACGAGAAGCCCGCCGGCCGACCCGCCCATGGCGACGATCTTGCCTCTCGACGTGTAGCCGTCCGCGATCAAGGTCTCCGCCGCGGCGACGAAGTCTTTGAACGAGTTCGCTTTGTTTTCGGCCCGCCCGTCGAGGTACCAGCGGTAGCCCTTCGCCATGCCGCCTCGGACGTGCGCCACGGCGTAGATCATGCCGCGGTCGACGAGCGACAGCCGGCCGGTGCGAAAATCGGCCGGCACCGTGATCCCGTAGCTGCCGTAGCCGTACAGCAGCACCGGCGCGCCGCCGTCGAGCGCCGTGTCGCGATGATGCAGCAAGGTGACCGGCACTGAGGCGCCGTCGTGAGATGTGGCGAAGATGCGCCGCGCCACGTAGCACGAAGGGTCGTGGCCGCTCGGCACCTCGCGCGTCTTCAACAAGGTTCGCGCCCGCGACTCCATGCCGTAGTCGAACACTTGATCGGGCGTCGTCGGCGAGGCGTAGCCGAAGCGCATCACGTCAGTGTCGAACTCCAGAACCTCGCCGAGCCCCAAAGAGTATGCCTCTTCGTTGAGATCGATGACATGTTCGGCGTCGTCGCTCAGCCGCCGGATTACGATCCGCGGCAGACTGTCGACGCGTTCGAGACGCACGTGATGGCGCGCGAACAGCCGCTGTCCGAGAATCAGAACGCCGTCGCGATGTTCGATCCATTCCGCCCAATTCGCCGGCGCCGGGTCTGCGACCGGCGCGGTCATCACCTTGAAGTCGACGGCCCCGTCGGTGTTGGTGTGAATGAAGAATCTGTCGCCGGCGTCGGACAGATCGTATTCAACGCCGGCGCGTCGGGCGGCGATCAGCCGGAACGCGCCCGTCGGATCGTCGGCTTCCAAAATTCGGAGCTCCGACGTGGTGTGGTCGTGCACGTCGATGAGCAGGAAACGCTCGCTCTCGGTTTTCGAGACGGAAACGAAAAACCCGGGGTCCGGCTCTTCGTAGATGATCTCCGCGTCGTCGGTCGGATCGCCCAGCCGCCAACGCCGCACCCGCGAAGGGCGGTCGTTTTCATCGCGTTCGACCCAAAACAACGTCTTGGAATCGTTGGCCCAAACAAAACCGCCGGCGCAATTTTCGATCGTCTCCGGGAAATCCTCAGCGGTCTCGAGATCGCGCACCTTGAGCGTATAGCGTTCCGAGCCCGAGGTGTCCGTGGCGTAGGCGAGGCGCGTGTGATCCGGGCTGTGATCGACCCCGCCGAGATGGAAGTAGGCGAGACCCTCGCCCTCCTTGTCGCCGTCGAGAAGGACTTGTTCGTCGCCGGACACGGCGCCGGTCTCGTCGTCGAAGCGCCGGCGCACATAGAGCGGATAGTCGCCGCCCTGCCGGTGCCGCGACGAGTAAGCGAACGGACCGTCGCGGGCGGGCACCGAGGAGTCGTCCTCCTTGATGCGGCCGCGCATTTCTTCAAACAGTTGTTTCTGCAGCGCCGTGGTGTCGGCCAGAACCACGTCGACGTAGGCGTTCTCCGCTTCGAGGTGCGCGCGGATGGGTTCGGGCAGAAGCGACGGGTCGCGCATCGCGTCGCGCCAGTTGTCGGCCCGAAGCCAGGCGTAGTCGTCGACCCGCTTCCGGCCGTGGGCGGTGATCGTGTGCGGGCGCTTGGCCGCCTGCGGCGGAATTGGAGCGGTCGATTTCGTCATGGAGTCACCTCGGATCGCGTATCGGCGTTCACATACGGCCTTACGGCGCGCGTTCATACAGGCGACCGACAGGAGTGAAAAAGGCCAGCCACGCCGCGGCGGCGGCGATCCCGGCCATCGGGATGAACACCGTTCGCGCGATTCCGATGTGCTCGGCGATCAATCCGGCGGCCAGCGCGCCGATCGGCGCTCCTCCGAGGAAACCCAGTTGGTAGATCGACAGGACGCGGGCCAAGGCTTCCGGCGGCGCGGCGTCTTGAACGATGGCGCGGCTCATCGCGATTCCGACCCCGGCGGACGCGCCCCACACGAACACCAGAATCAAGAGCGCGACGAACGGGATGTCGATCGCAAGACTCGACAACGACACGGCGCCGACCGCCAGGGTGACGGCGAGCACGCGGCCTGGGCGACGGACGTGGGTGAACCTGGACAACACGATCGCCGCGCCGGCCGCGCCGGTCCAGAAGGTCATCAGCACGACCCCGAGGGCTCGCAGGCCGCCGAATTGGTCGAGAACCAGAAGCGGCAGCAAGACCAGAAAGCTCGCCCCGATGACGAAGACGCCGACGGCGAACATGGCGATCACCATGACGCGGATGGTCGGCAAGCCCCAGACGATCCGCAGACCTTCCGACAATTGACCGAGGACCGTCGTCGATCCCTCGGCGGATTGGGCCGGGACGAGCCTCGGCATCAACGCCACGGCGGCTCCGCCCAGAGCCAGCGCGATCGCCTGGACGCTCATCAGAGCGACCGGCCCGGAGAACGACGCCGCGCTCGCGACGGCCATGCCGGCGATTTGGCCGCCGAACTGAACCAAGCTGGCGAGCACGACGGCGCGCTGAAGGCTCAAGCCGCCTTGCGCCGTGGCGACAGCGTTCAAAGCCGCGTCGCGCGTCGGCAACATGACGGCTCCGATCGCCCCCATCGCCAAGCCGTAAGCGATCAGGCTAGCAAACGTCAGGTTGCCGGTTGAGATCGCGTAGGCGAGGAGGATCGGGGGCACGACAGCGGCGGCGTGAAGCAGAGCGAGAAGACGGCGCCGGTCGAGGCGCTCCGCGGCGACGCCGCCGAATAAGATCAGCAGGATCGTCGGGGCGGTCAGCGACGTTTGGGCCAGTCCGACCTGGGCGGCGTTCGCCGAAAGCAGTTGGCGCGTAACATAAGGAAACAGCGCGGTTTGCAGCCCAAACGCGAAGAACCAGCTGGCCTGGGCGCCGAGGTAGGCGGCGAATGGGCCGGCCAGTGCCGCGCGGCGCGCCTGCATCCTCGAAATCCTTCAACACGTCCGCCGAGCGGGCCCGCCGACTTGGCGTCGGCTTCGATCGAGTTCGCGACCCGGCGCGGGCAGTATGGACGCCCGACCCTTGAAGCCAAACCCTCACGATTGGTTAACAGTGACGCGCCATGCTCTCGGCGTCGATTCGATGATCGTTTGGCCATGCTTGATAAGCAAAAAACTGCCGAAACGCCGTCCAGAGCTCGCGAACTTATGGCGAAGCGGCTGGCCGACATCGTTTGTCTGCCGGCGAGCCGTATCGCACCGCAGGAACGGCATATCGCGGGCGATCTGCTTGTGGACGTGCTCAGCAAGGCGGATGTGGCGATGCGGGCGCGCTGCGCCCAGAGGATTGCGCCGTTGTCGGACGCGCCGGGGCACGTGGTCCGATTCCTGGCGCGCGATGTGGTCGACGTCGCGAAACATGTCTTGACCGACAGCCTCGCCTTGTCGGACGCCGACTTGGTCGCGGCGGCGCGCTACGGGTCCGGGGAACACCGCCGGCTGATCGCGCGGCGGCGCGACGTTCCCGAACTGGTGTGCGAAGCGATCATCGCCGACCACGAGCCGGCCGCCATTGAAGCCTTGTTGTCCAATCGAGGCGCCGTCCTGTCGCAGGACGCGGTCGACGAAGCCGTGGCGGTGTCTCGCGACCTTCCGTCCCTTTCGCAACCGCTGTCGCGCCGAGTCGAGTTGCGGCCGGGCCAAGGCTTGACGTTGTTTTGGTGGGCGGACCGACCGACGCGGCGACACCTCCTGCAACGGTTCGCGGTCGAGCGGTCGCTGCTGCAAGAAGCCGCCACGGACGTGTTCGGCGTCGCCGCGAAGGAAGGCTGGAGCGACGCCGTCTCGCGCAAGGCGCTGCAGTTCATCGAACGCCGGCAACGCAATCGGGCGGCGATCGAGAGAAGTCCCTACGACAGTCTCGAGGACGCGATCGAAAAAGTCGCCGCAACGACGCTCGACCGCGCGGCGGTCGAAGAAATTTCGTTTCTCAGCGGCGTCCGCCCGGTGACCGGCGCGCAAATCATCACCGACGTCGGCGGCGAGCCTGTCGCGGTTCTGTGCAAAGCCACCGGGTTGAAGCGTCCCTACCTGTCGATGCTGTGGAAAGCCGTCTGGGGCATGCGAAGCGAGCCGGACAACTACGACGACTCGTACGAACGGGTCGAAGAAACCTATGACAGCTTGTCGACGGACAAGGCCCAGACGGTCTTGCGGTATTGGAACTGGTCATTGACCTCGGCCATCGTGCCGCAGCGCGCCGCCGAGGCGTCGGCTGCGGAATTCGACATGGCCATCGCCACGGCTCCGGAACGCACGGCTCATCTCATGTTCGGCCGCACCGGCTGAGGAATTCACCCTTTCGCGTGTGAAAGTTCGTCGTCCTGGCTCTGGTCAGGCTGACCCTGGGCGTCTAGAACTCGGCGCCGAAACGTGATCCGGGGTGGAGCCTGCAAGGGTGGGGAAAGTCTTCTATTCGCTCACGCTGGCGGCGGCCTTGTGCCTGCTGTGGTTCAGCTTGTCCGGTCGAACGGACGGCTTCTTGCTGTTCCTCGGCGCGGTGTCGGTCATCGTCGTCATGGTGCTCGTCGAGCGCATGGAGATTTTGGATGGCGAGGCCTCGCCGTTTCACCGGATCTTGTTCGCGGCGGGCTACTGGTTTTGGCTTGGCGGAGAGATCGCCAAGGCGAACATTCAGGTGGCCCGCGCCATCTTGAAAGCGGATCTCGAACTGACGCCGCGTCTGTTTCGCATCCAGGCGCTGCAAAAAACCGACCTTGGACGAACGATTTTCGCCAATTCCATCACGCTGACGCCGGGCACGGTGACCGTGAACGTTGATGGCGACGACATGATCGTTCACGCCTTGCTCGATTCGATGTCGGACCCGTCGGGGTTCGACGAGATGAACCGGCGGTCGCGGCAGGCCGCGGAGGGCGGCGCCCGATGATTTCGTTCGCCACCATCCTGATCACGATCGCCATGGCCATGATGCTGGTGCGGTTGTTTCGCGGGCCGACGCTCTACGACCGCGTGCTCGCGGTGAATTCGTTCGGCACCAAGACCGTGTTGTTCCTGATCTTGTTCGCCTACCTGATCGGCCGACCGGACGCGATCGACATTGCGATCCTCTACGCCTTGATCAACTTCGTCGGCACGATCGCGATTTTGAAGTTCTTCCGCTATCGCACCTTCGATTCGGCGTTGTCGCGGATGCCGGAGCCCCCGTCCGACGGCGAGTCGGCCTCACGCGACGGAGGCGGCTGATGCAAGCGTGGCTCGACCTTGCGCGCCTGACCGTCAGCTCGGGACTTATACTCGGCGGGCTGTTCTTCGTCGTCGTGGGCGCGATCGGCGTCTTGCGGTTTCCGGATTTCTTCACGCGCCTGCACGCCGCCGGCGTCACCGACACGCTCGGCGCCGAACTCGTCGTCCTCGGCCTGATCGTGCGCTCCGATACCTTCACCGACGTCGCCAAGCTGGCGTTGATCGGCCTGTTCTTGTTCCTCACCAGCCCGACGTCCACGCACGCCGTGGCCAACGCCGCCTACACCGCCGGCGTGGAGCCGCTGTTGGGCCGTTTCAAGCCGGGTCGCCCGGGCGATCCGGCCACAGACGAGGCTGAAGAATGAGCGCGGCGGGCGTCCTGACCGGCGCCGGTTTCTCGACTCCGTTCGACGTCATCGGGGCGCTCGACGTCGGGCTGCTGGTGCTGCTGTTGTTGGTTGGCGTCGCCATCATCAACGAGCGAAAAATCTTCGTCGTCGTGATGTTGGGCGGTGTCTACAGCCTTCTGTCTGCGGCGTTTTTCGTCACGATGGACGCCGTCGACGTGGCGTTTACGGAGGCCGCGGTCGGGGCCGGGATTTCGACCGTTCTGCAGCTTGGGGCGCTGCTGCTCACCGCCCGCGAAGCGCGCAAGTCGCCGCCGGGACGCCGCTGGGGACCGTTGCTCGTCGTCTTCGCCGTGGGCGCCACGCTGATGTACGCGACGGCGGACATGCCCAGTTTCGGCGACCCGGAATCCGCGGCCAACGCCTACGTGGGGCGCGCCTATCTGGTGCGCACGCCGCAAGAGGTCGAAGTGCCGAACGTCGTCACGGCGGTTCTGGCCAGCTACCGGGGCTACGACACCTTCGGCGAAACGGTGGTGATCTTCACCGCCGGTCTCGGCGTGATGTTGTTGCTCGGCCTAAGAAATCCGCGCGAACGGGCGCGCGACCAGTTGCGCAAGAAACGCCAGGCACGTCGGATAGACCGCGGTCAGGACCGGTCGGAGGAATCCGACGGATGAATTCTCAATATCACTTGGTCCTGCGCGTCGTTTCGAAGGTGCTGATTCCCGTAATCGCGCTGTTTGCGCTGTATGTTCAGTTTCACGGCGACTTCGGTCCTGGCGGCGGCTTTCAGGCTGGAGTCATCCTGGCCGTGTCCGTGATCTTGTACGCCCTGGTCTTCGGCGTCGACGAAGCCCGGCGCGCCATCCCGACATGGTTGGTGCGGTCAGGTTGCGCGGTCGGGGTTCTGTTGTACGGCGGAGTCGGGGTCACCGGCTGGCTCAAGGGCGGCTACTTTCTCGACTACGACGTGCTCAACCCGGACATGTCCCACCACGCCGGCCAGCACCTCGGCATCATGCTCGTGGAGCTTGGCGTCTTGACCACCGTCGCCTCGGTGATGGTCGCGATCTTTTTCGCGTTCGCCGGCCGCGCTCCCGACATTCCGGACGAGGAGTGGTGAATTGACCGAGTACGTTCTCAGTCATTTCAACTACTGGGCTTTCGTCATCTTGATGATGGTCGGGCTGTATGTCGTGTTCTCGACCGGGAACATGGTGAAGAAGCTCGTCGGCCTGGGCGTGTTTCAAACCTCGGTTTTCTTGTTTTACATCTCGCTGGGCAAGGTCGCAGGCGGCCAGCCGCCAATCTTGCCCGAACACCCTGAGGGCGACGCAGCCGATCACGCGCCGGCGGCGGCCGGAGCGGCGCACTCCGTCGGCCCGGAATCGGCCGTCGACCTTGGCGCGGACGAAACGACAGCCGGGGCGGGCGTGACGCGTCTTGAAGATGGTCACGAACTTGGGGAGTCGGTCGCAACCGGCGCGCCGGCCGTCGACGTGGCGTCGGCGACCGCGCATGAGGAGACTGGCGAAACCGTCCATTTCAGCGCCGAGGCGTTGGATGGGATTTACTCCAATCCTTTGCCGCACGTTCTGATCCTCACCGCCATTGTCGTCGGCGTCGCGAC
>JAJFFL010000180.1 GCA_021776705.1 Alphaproteobacteria bacterium | reverse complement strand
GTCGACCGGCAGCTCGACGATCGCGGACTTGTTCAGCGGCAACAACAGCTCTTCCGCCAGCGCCCCGTCGCCGGCGTTGGTGATCTGAATCCGCATGGTGTTGCCGTACTTCGGCGGATCAGAGGCCTCGGCGCCGGCGTGAGCGGCCTGGCGCGGCGTCAGCGCCATCAGCGCCGCGGCCGCGACCACAAGGCCGCGCAGGATCAAGAATTGCGGGCGGGCGTTCATCCACCGCCTCCCATGATGACTCGTTGGGATCGTCCGTTTCGGTAGACGGTCATGCCGCCGCCGCCGCCGAGGCCGCCGCGGGCCCGGGCGGCGATCGCCGCGGCGTCGGCGCGAATGTCCATCACCCCGCGCAGCGCCAGCGACACGGCGCCGAGGCTGCGCGCCAACGCGATCGTTTCGGCTTCTTCCGGGTAAACTTCGAGCAAGGCCGTCGAGCCAAGCAGCCCGCGCTCGTCTTCGCTGGTGTCGTCGCGCTCGACCGTCTGGTCGATGGCGAGGACCCGAATGTTTTCGAGAATCGTGTCGACGACGTCGACCGTGCGATCGCCGGTTTCGACCTTCCGGACCAGGATCACGTCGACGCGGTCGCCGGGAAGAATGAAGCCGGCCGCGGCGGTGTCGGCGGCGATGCGCACCGACGCGGCGCGGGTGCCTGGCGACAGAATGGCGGCCATGAAGCCGCCCTCGCCCGGGTCGATCAGCTTGCGGGCGGTGAGCGGCTCGCCGGCGGCGACCGGCACGCGGACCACCGTTCCTGCGGTCTCTTCCATCGCTTTCGGCGAACTGACGTCGGTCAGATAGTCCGCCGTCACCCCGTCTTTCGGCCAATCGCGCCAGCGAATGTCGTTGGGCGTGACGAAGTGGCCGATTTCGAGATTTTCGCGCGCGACCAGGACGCGGAGCACGTCTTCGACCGGTGATTCGGCTTTGGCGGATTGCACCGGCGCGTCCTGAGAGGAATTGCGCACGTACAAGGCGACAAAAACCGCGGCCACGCCCGCGAGGGCCAACACGGCGATCCGTGCGATACTCATAGCTTCCGCTCCTCAGCCGGCGGCGACCCCAATTGATTCGCGCCGATCAATCCGTCGTTTTGGTCAAGGCCGGGTTAACGGCTCAACCGCCCAACGCCGCCCGGAACACGCCGCTGACCGGAAAAACCGCCAATCCGCCGGCCGCGAGCGCGATCCCATACGGGATCCCCTCTTGTTTCGTGAGCAGCCGCGCGGCCCAGGCCGCCTGCGCCCCGGCGACCGGCTGCAGCTGGCGCAATCCCAACAGCGCCAAGGCCAAAGCCCCGCCCGATAAGGCCACGGCGGCGATGTAAAGCGGAAAATCGGCGGCGCCGATCCACAGCGCCGACGCGGCGAACAACTTCGCGTCGCCGCCGCCGACCCAGCCCATTGCGAACATTCCGGCGGCGGCGGCCAGGGCGGCGAGCCCGACCAGCACGTGAGTCCCGAACGTCGCCGGCGGCAAAAGCATCGGTCCGAGGACCAGAAAGCCCACCGCGACCGCGGCGGACACCCAGTTCGGAATCGTCATCGACCCGGCGTCGCGCACGGCGGCGTAGATCAGCAATCCAGGGAAAAGTACGGCGACCAGAAATGCGGACACGCGCGGCCTCCTTCACGGTTCAGAAGGTTTCTACGCGCGCGGCTTTAAGAAGAAGTGGAGATCGTCGTTCGACTTGGACCCAAAGTGTCCCGGCCAAAAAGAAAAGCGCCGCTCCGAAGAGCGGCGCTTCCCTTTGGCTTCAGCGAAGCGCGCCTTAGATTTGGGCGGCGACTTCGTCAAAGGTCGTCTTGGCGTTTTGGCCAAGGCTGGTCAGGGCCGTGATGAGCACGACCGCGATCAGCGCGGCGATGAGGCCATATTCGATGGCCGTGGCGCCGGATTCGTCTTTAATGAAGCGGTTCATGAATTTCGTCATTTCGCGTCTCCTCAGTGTGGCTAGCGACACCGTCCGGGAAGCGCTCTTGCCCCCTCGGTACGAGACCCGTTTTAGTCGCGGCGCGTTTTTTCCAAGTTAAATCGACCTCCGAAATTGTCCTAACTTAACTTAACCTTAATAGAATCTTGCCTGCCGGAATGGCTTTGTACGTTTAGGACTTCGTTCATTCGGGCGTCCGACACTGCGAGTCGACTTCGATTTTTTTTTGGAGACCGTCATGGCCCGCGCCGTTTCCGTGTTCGCCGCCGCCGCGGCAGCCTTCGTCGCCCTCGCGCCCGCTCAGGCGCGCGACGTCGAGGTCGGCGTCGACCGCGCCGCGACGATCCGGCTCGAGGCCGACGCGGCCGCCGTGATCATCGGCAATCCGCTGATCGCCGACGTCGTCGCCCACGACCCGCGCGTTCTGATCCTGACCGGCCGGAATTTCGGCGCCACCAACATCATCGCGCTCGACGCCGCCGGAAATCAGATCTTCTCGACGCAAGTCATCGTGATCGACGATTCGTCGGCGCGCATGACGGTTCACCGCGGCGGCGCGCGGTTCTCCTATCTGTGCACCTCCACGTGCCAGCGCGATCCGATGGCCGGCGACCAGAAGGAAGATTTCGACAACGAGCTGGACTCCCGGATCAAGGCCATCGAGGCCGCGCGCGACGCCGGCGAAGAGTAGCGGCCGGGCCGCCGGCCGGCGTTAAGGACGCGTTAGGCATTCGACGAGAATTCCGTCGCTTGCGGCGCTGAATCCCACAATCTGACGGTCGCTTTGACAGCCTCTTAAGCGCGCTGCGCGATGCTCCGCGCTCGGCACGTGGGAGTGATCGGTATGAGCAGGTCGACTTTGCGCAGCATCTGGAGTCGCGCACGCAGGCGCGCCGGCTTCGCGCGCGACACGCGCGGCAGCGCGGCGGTCGAATTCGCTTTCGTCGCCTTTCCGTTTCTGCTGATGCTGTTCGCCGTGTTCGAGTTCGCCTTCACGTTCTTTTTGATGGTGACGCTCGACAACGCGACTCACGACGCCGCCCGGCGCATCCGCACCGGCGACGTCCAGAAGACGGGCATGTCGGAGCAGGCGTTCAACAACATGGTCTGCGAGACGGTGTCGTTCCTGGTGGCCTGCGACGACCATCTCTACACCGACGTTCGGGTCTACACCGACTTCGACGACGTCACCGATCCCAACCCGGTGACCGGCGGCGAATTCGACGAGGACGCGACGCAATTTGAACCCGGCGTGCAGAACGACATCGTGGTCGTGCGCACCTACTACATCTGGGACGTGTTCTTCCCGACCCTGGGAACCAACTTGGCCAACATGAACGGCAACCGGCGGCTTATCATGTCGTCCGCCGCGTTCCGCAACGAACCCTACAAAGAAGAATAGAGCGAGGAGACGACGCCATGACGTTCCGGTTCATCCCTCGCCTTTCCCGCGACACGCGCGGCGTGTCGGCGGTCGAGTTCGCGATGATCGCGCCGCTGATCATCCTGTTCTACTTCGCGCTGGTCGACGTCAGCATGCTGATCCAGGCCGACCGCCGCCTGACGACGACGGCGAGCACCGTCGGCGACCTCGTCGCCCAGGACAACGCGACCAACGACTCCGACATGGACGACATTTTCGCCGCCGCCAAGGCGGTGATGGAGCCGTTCGACGCCACCCTCGTGAAAATGCGCGTGTCGAGCCTGCGGATGGACGCCAGCGGCGACATTGAAGTGACGTGGAGCAAGGCCTGGAACGACTCGCCGCTGTCGTGCGGATCTTCCTACACGGTTCCCGACGGCGTCCTGACTCCCGGCGAAAGCGTGATCCTGTCGCAGGTCGAGCTCGAGTACACGCCAAAGATCGGCAAGTTCCTGAGCGGCTCGAAGCAGCTGCAGGACCACTTCTATCTGCGGCCTCGGCGTTCGCTTGAAGTCACCTACACCCCGCCGATGTGCTAGTCGGCCGCGCGCTCGGCTTCGGCCAGGCGCGCCAGCCGCGGATGGTTCGTGTCGAACGCGACGCGCGCGCCGTCGCGGGTGATCAGGGCGCGCACCGGCGCGACGCCGATCAACGCATTGGTCGCGAACACGGCGTCGGCCGCCGTCAGATCTTCGAGGCCGAACGTTCCCTCCTCCGCCGGTTCCGCCGCCGCCAGCGCCGCACGCGTCGTCCCTGGCGTCACGGCCCCGCCGAGCGCCGGCGTGAAAAGACGCTTCCCGGCGATCCAAAACACGTTCGCCGCCGCCGCGCCGCTGACCGCGCCGCCGGCGTCGAGCACCAGCGCTTCATCGCCATCGCGCTCTTGCGCCTCGATCAACGCCGCGACGTTGTCGACGTAGCTCAGCGTCTTGCAGGTCGCCGCGACGGACCCGGGCGCCCGCCGCACCGTGACCTCGGCGAGCGTCAGAGTCGGGTTGCGAGGCGGCGCCGGCGCGATGGTCGCGAACACGCGCGGCCGCGCGGCGGCGGGCGGCGCCAAGCCGCGCGGCCCGGATCCGCGGGTGACCGTCAAACGCGCCGCCGCCTCCGCGACGCCGTTGCGGCGGGCGAGTTCGACCAACATCTCCAGAACGCCGCCGGGGTCGAGCGCCGGGCTGGAGCCGAGACCGAGCCGCGCGACGCCGGCCGCCAGCCGGGCGGCGTGCGCGGCGAAGCGCCGCGGCCGCCCGGCCGCGATCCGCATCGTTTCGAACACGCCGTCGCCGAGCGTCAGGCCGCGGTCGTCGAGCGGCGCCGACGCGGCCGCGGCGTCGAGGAAGTCACCGTCGCGCCAGACGATCACGGGCCCGGCTCCTCGACCCGCGCGACGCCGAGCGCCGCGAAGATCGAACCCGCCTTGTGCAGCGTTTCGTCGTATTCCTCGGCCGGGTCGGACCCGGCGGTGATTCCGCCGCCGGACCGCACCTGCGCGCGCCACGCGCCGCCTGCGCGTTCGAACGCGATCGTGCGGATCAGCACGTTGAAGTCGCCGGCCCCGTCCGGATCCAGGTGGCCGAGCGCGCCGCAATAGGGTCCGCGGGCCTCGCCTTCCAGTTCGGCGATGATCTCCATCGCGCGCCGCTTCGGCGCCCCGGTCACGGAGCCCGGCGGAAACGCCGCTGCGGCCGCGTCGAGCGGCGTCGCGCCGTCGGCAAGGCGCGCCCGCACGGTCGACACAAGGTGGTGGACGTTGGCGTAGGATTCGAGCGCGTTGAGCTCCGGGACGCTGACCGATCGCGGCGCCGCGACGCGGGACAGATCGTTGCGCATCAGGTCCACGATCATAAGATTCTCCGCCTTGTCTTTTTCGCTGGCGACCAGCGCGGCGGCGAGGCGCGCGTCCTCGCCCGGAGACGCGCCGCGCGGCCGCGTGCCCTTGATCGGCCGCGACTCCACGGCCCCGTCGGCCGCGAAGCTCAGAAACGATTCCGGCGAATGCGTCGCGAGGACCCGGTCGCCGTCGAGCGCGAAATAGGCCGCGAACGGCGCCGGGCTGGCGGCGACGAGCCGGCGAAACGCCGCGAACGGAGGGCCGGCGTCCGCGACGTCGAAACGTTGTGAGACGTTGGCCTGATAAATGTCGCCGGCGCGCACGTAGCCGATCGCGCGCGCGATCGCGACTTCGACGTCGGCGCGGCGGCGGGCGGCGTGCGCGGCGCGCGGCGGCGCCGGCGGTGGCGGCGGCGACGCGGCGTCGCCAAGTCGCGCCGCCAAGGCCGCGGCGCGGTCGCCGACAACCCGCACGGCGCGCCGGCTGTGGTCGAACACCGCCGCCGCCGCGTAAACGCCGACGGCGACGTCGGGCCAGGCGCGGGGTCCCGCCGGCGGCGCGCCGACCGTTTCGGCGCCCAATTCGTACGTCCAAAGGCCGGCGAGCCAAGACCCGCGGCGGCCGCGCAAAGCCGACAGCGCCGCCTCGCCGTCGCCGCAAACGCGCGCGACCGGGTCTGCGAAAATCCAACTCGTCCGGGCGCACTCGGAGCCGTCGGACAGCAACAGAAGCGAGTAAGGGACTTCGGCGAGCGGCGCGAAGGCGTCGATCGGGTCGCGCCAATCCAGCGAAAGCGCGGCCGCGGTCACTCCACGAGATGCTCTCGCAAGCGCCGCCGCGTTTCTGAATCAACGCGCAGAACGGCGTCGAGATAAGCGTCCAGTCCGCCGTCACGCGTGGCCATTTCGTCGAAGGCCGCCGCCAAGTAGCGCGCATCGACCTCGGCCATCGGCCGCAGTTGGTCGGCGGAGATCGGCCGGCCGATCTTGCGCGAGATCCGCTCCGCCGACTGTTTGACGATTCCGTCGATGCTCATGGCCTGATTGGTCAACACGTAGTCGGCGAGAATCAGGTCTTCGTCGACGCCGAGCGCATGCAGAATCAGGGCGCACGCAATGCCGGTGCGGTCCTTGCCCGCGGCGCAGTGGATCAGCAACGGCGATTCGCCGTCCGCCAAGCGCGCGAACATTTCCGAGAACATGGCCACGTGGCGGTCGTCGTACGGCAGTCGCCGATAGGTCGCGACCATGTAGTCGCGCATTTGCTGCGGCGTCGGCGACGGCGTCTCCTTGAGAAACACCATGTGCGGCGGCAGCGATTCCTCGTCACCGCCCGGCGAAGCGATGATCGACGGCGTCGCGTCGTCGTGCCAGCGGCTTGGCTCGTGGCTGCGCTCGGACGGCCGTCGCAGGTCGACGACGAGCTTGATGCCAAGGTCGCGCACGACGTCGCGATCGGCGTCCGAGGCCCGCGCAAGGTGCGCCGAGCGGTACAACTTGCGTTGCCGCACGCGCACGCCATCGCGCGTGGCGTAACCGCCGAAGTCCCGGAAGTTGTAAACGCCCTCCAGGGGTATCAGGCGCTCATCAACGTCGACATCGTCAGTCATCAGCTTCGGTCACGTGCCGCTCGCGTCCCAGCACTTCGATCTCCACGGCCACGTCAAGCTCCGGCGCGGCGTCGCCGCCAAGTTGTTTTAGAAAGAACGGCGACACATAGCTACGGACCAATCGCACCGCGCCTTCGGGATCGAGCGGCGCGCCCTCGATCTGTTCGCGCGGATCGATCAAGGGTTCATCTGAAAAGTAGCCGTGCGGAAGCCCCTCGACGCGCACCCAGTACGACCGTTGATCCAATTTGCCGAAAAAGCGGCGCACCCGATCCCGCAGCCGATCCATGTTGCCGGCGTACTCTTGGATGGACGAATTCCATTCTTCGAGTTCCTGCGGCGTCGCGAGGCGGACGTCGGACATATAGAGAAACGCGCCATCGAAGCCGTTCACTTCCGCGTCGCTCGGAAACGGCCAGCCGTCGAGATTTGCACATGCGACCACTCGAACAGACCGCGCGCAGGCCGCCATCGCCGCCTTTCCGCCGAGCGAATGTCCGAGCGCGCCGACCCGATCCGATCGAATTTTTGAACCGAACCGCTCGGCGTGATCGTTCTCGATCGTGTCGAGCGCGAATTCCAAGTCCGCGACCCAATCGAGCAAACGCGCGTCCGTGCGGCGGAACATTTCGGCGAGCGATATGTCCGGCGGCGACAAGGTCCACGAGTCGTCGAAAGGTATCAGCCCGGCGTCGACGTGCGCGACGACCGCGGCTGCTCCGGGCGTTTCGATCCCTATCACCGCGACACCGTGACTCGCTAAGTCCTCGGCGAACGAGGTGTAATGAACGCGGCTTTGTCCCAGACCGTGAAAAAGTACCACGGCCGGAAACTCAGACTCGGATCGAGCGAACTCGGCGTCGAGACCGCTTCGGGTTTCCGCAACTCCGTAAATGCGGCGACCTTCATCGTCGAGCTGTTCGGCGATCGAAGAAAATTCCGGGTGATAGGGCGCGCGCGCCGCAACGGACGATTCGGCGGGATACCAGATTTGGATCACGAGTGGCCGCCCGGATTCCTCGCCGTAGCTGCGCGCGGGGTCGATGAGGTGCAGCACGGACGTTCCCGTCGGGAAACGGCCGCTTGGCTCCGGCGTGATCGCGCCCTCCTGGGCTGCGGCGGAGCACGCCGCAGCCGCAATCGCCAAAGTCGCGAAAATTGATTTCGATCCGAACATGACTCGACCGTCGACCGCTTGCTCAGAGTCTGATGTCACCGAAACGGCGGTTCGTCAAAGGCGCGGAGCTTGCGCGAGTGCAGGGCTGCGCCGCCGTCGCGCTTGAGGATCTCGATCGCCTCGATGCCGATCTTGAGGTGTTGCGACACCGCCTGCTCGTAGAACCGGTTGGCCGGCCCGGGCAGCTTCGGCTCGCCGTGCAGCGGCTTGTCGGACACGCACAGGAGGGTGCCGTAGGGCACGCGGAAGCGGAAGCCGTTGGCGGCGATCGTCGCCGACTCCATGTCGATGGCGATGGCCCGCGACTTGTTGAAGCGCCGCTCCTCGATCGACGTGCGCAGCTCCCAATTGCGGTCGGCGTCGGTGACCACGGTGCCGGTCCGCAGCCGCCGCTTGAGGCTCTCCCCCCGCTCCCCGGTCACCGCGGCGGCGGCTTCCTGCAGGGCGACCTGGATTTCGGCGATCGCCGGAATCGGCACGTCGAGCGGCACGCAGTCGTCGAGAACCCGGTCGCGGCGCATGTAGGCGTGGGCGAGCACATAGTCGCCGAGGCGCTGGGAGTGGCGCAGGCCGCCGCAGTGGCCGATCATCAGCCAGCATTGCGGCCGCAACACCGCGAGATGGTCGGTGATCGTCTTGGCGTTGGACGGGCCGACTCCGATGTTGACCAGAGTCACGCCGCGCCGGTTCTTGGCCATCAAGTGATAGGCCGGCATCTGCGCGCGCCGCCATGGGCCCTTCGCGATCGCGCGCGCCGGCTCCGGCGTGGCCGCGTCGACGACGACCCCGGGCGCGGACAACGCTTCGTATTCGCTGTCGTCCTTGAGCTTCGCGATCGCCCAGTCGACGAACGCGTCGACGTAGCGGTGGTAGTTGGTGAACAGAATGAATTCCTGGTTGCGCTCGAACGGCGTGCCCGTGTAGTGCCGCAAGCGGTGCAGCGAATAGTCGATGCGCGGCGCATCGAACAGCATCAACGGCCGCGCCTCCGACGGGTCGTTGACCCACTCCCCGTCCGCGAGTTCGTCGCCGACGTGCATCAGATCGGGGGTCGGAAACGCGGCGGCGAGCGCGGCCGGGTCGGCGGCCGCGCCGAGGTGTTCCGCGTCGCCGGCGTCGAGCACATAGGGATAGGCGATCTCGGAAGCGCTGAGACCGACCTCGAGGTCGGCGTCGTAGGTTTCGACAAGCATGCCGAGCTGTTCTTCGAGATACCGCCGATAGAATTCCGGGCGCGTCACCGAGGCGGCGTAGACGCCCGGCGACGAAAACTTCCCGAACGCGCGCGAGATCTGCGGCACCGGCCGGCCGGGTTCGTAGCGCACCCGGATTTCAGGATAGGCGAACGCGCCTTGCGCCCGCGCGGCGAGGTCCGGCGCCGCGCCGTCGGCGGCGAAGGCGGTCAACGCCTCGCGCAGATTGGCCGCCGAGCGGTCGTACATCGCCGACAGACGGTCGACGACGGTGTCCAGGGTGACGGATTCGAACGTGGGGAGATTCATCGCCGGCGAGCTTGCACCAGCCTTCCGGCCGCGTCGAGCGGGCTCAGTCGCCGTCACGGCGCACGAACGTCACGGCGAACATCGGTTCGCCGTCGAACAGCTTCTCCATGCCGCCCTCTTCGTCGAGCTTTTGAAACGTGGCGGGCTCGATCCGGCCCTCCATGCGGTAGCCCTTCTCCGCCATATTGGCGCGATGAAACTCCATCGCCGCGGCGGAAAATGTCTTCGCCATGATCGTGATGCGGTGCGGCGTGTCCGACATGCGCGCCATTCCCCGTGAGCCCATGAATGTCCGGCCGCACCTTGCACGCCGCCGCGTTGCGCATCAACGGCCTCCGGCGGCGGATCTTGGATCGGCGCTCAGGCCGCCCGGGCGAGTCCCGGCGGGCCCCAGACCGCGACCAGCGGGCGCGCCACATGGTCGGCGCGGGCGGCCTTGGCGAGCAGCTCGGCGCCCCATGGAGTTTCGCTCAAGATCGATTCGACCCTGTCGCGCGTGGCGCCGACGAGCTGCGCCGCGACGGCGCGCAGCTCGGATTCGGGGTACGGCGCAAAGTCTTCCGGCGTGACCGACAGCACGTCTTTTTTGGCGGACGGAACGGCGGATTTCTTTTTGGAGCGTCGTTTGGCCATGACTCACCTCGTGGTTCGAGCGCTTCTGCGTCGCCCGTGACGGGGAGTCGGCGCGGTCGCGCCTGCGGCTCCCGTCCGCGGCTCGAATCACGCTGGGCCGCGGCGGTTAACAACATGTTACCGCCGCGGCCGCACGTTTACTGGAACACAATTTGTGCGACGCCGCATGGCCTTCGGCGATCGCGCAGTCCGAGTCGTGAGCCGATTCTGCCCGCGACGCGAGTCGCCGGCGCGGCCTAGATCAGCGCGTCGGTGTCGGTGCGCTTCTTGACGATCGTGTCGAACGTCGACCAGACGCCGTCGGCGCCGTGCCAGTCGCCCTGCGTCGCGCCCTTGGAGTATTCCGTCGCCCGCGCCTCGAAGAAGTTGGCGTGCTCGACCCCGTTGAGGATCTCGGTCAGCCACGGAATCGGGTGCTCCTTGATGCCGTAGACCGTCGGCAGATTGAGTTGCTTGAGACGCCAATCGGCGATGTAGCGGATGTAGCTCTTGATGTCGGCCGCGGTCATGCCGTGAACCGGGCCGAGTTCGAACGCCAGATCGATGAAAGCGTCCTCAAGCGTCACCACGGTCTTGCAGCAGTCGATGATGTCGTCCGCGACGGGCTTCGTGACGCAGCCGGTTTCGCGCGAAAACTCATGAAACAGCTTGATCATGCCTTCGCAGTGCAGACTTTCGTCGCGCACCGACCAGGACACGATCTGGCCCATGCCCTTCATCTTGTTGAAGCGCGGGAAGTTCATCAGCATCGCGAAAGAAGCGAACAGCTGCAGCCCCTCGGTGAAGGCGCCGAACATCGCCAGCGTGCGCGCGATGTCTTCGTTGGTGTCGACGCCGAAGGCCTGCATGAAGTCGTGCTTGGCCGCCATCTCCTCGTATTCGAGAAACGCCGAGAACTCCGCTTCCGGCATGCCGATGGTTTCGAGCAAGAGCGCGTAGGCCGCGATGTGGATCGTCTCCATGTTGGAAAACGCCGAGAGCATCATCTTGATCTCGGTCGGTTTGAAGACCCGCGCGTAGCGCTCCATGTAGTTGTCGTTCACTTCCACGTCGGACTGCGTGAAGAAGCGGAAAATCTGGGTGAGCAGGTTGCGCTCTTCGTCGGTGATGCTCGACGCCCAATCCTTGCAGTCTTCGCCGAGCGGGACCTCCTCCGGCATCCAATGGACTTGCTGCTGCTTCTTCCAGAAGTCGTAGGCCCACGGGTAGCGAAACGGCTTGTAGGAATGGCTGGGCGTCATCAGGCCCGGCATCTCGGATCCGGCGTCGAGCGGCATAGGTGAATTCCCTTTCGTCACGGTCCCAATCAAGCGCAAGATGTAGCACTCGCCAAGGGCGAAACCACTAGATTTGGGGAAAACTGCCGGATTCTGATTAACGTTGAGTCAACGCTCCGGGGAAAACCCGCCGCCGCTAGAACCGCCAGCTGAGCGAACCGGCGCCGAAGCGCTGCGGCCCGGTCTGGGTGTCGAACTCCTCCGACCGGTGGACGAAGGTGAACGCCAACCGCGCCCGGCCGGAACGAACCGCCACCCCGACCTGGCCGTCGTAAACGAACCAGTCGCGGTCGACCGAGCGGCTGTCGCGGTAGGTGTTGCCGTCGAGAAAGAGGTCGTGAGCCACGACCCGTCCCTCGATGCCGGCGAACAGGTACCAGCCCCAGGAGCCGCTGCCGGAGAAGAAGTTGGCGCCGGAAAGCGCCGGGCGCACCCGTGGCGGGCCGCCGTAGTCGGCCTCAAGATCGTCGCCGATGCGGACCATGCCGCCGATCGTGCCGCTCGTCTCCAAGGTGCCGACCGCAACGCCGCCGTTGATGAAGGCGTCCCATTCCAAGGGTCCGTCGGTGTGCAGGGCGACGCGCTGAAGGTGCTCGAAGCGGGTCGTGAACGCGATCTCGTCCTTCAGCTGGAACCGCCAACCCTGCGGACTGACTCCATTGACCAGCTGATGAAATTCGCTTTGCACCCACTCCCCGCCGGCCACGTCGCCGACCAGGCCGACCACCAGTTGAGCGGAATCGATGAATTTCTTGTTCGGCGACTCGCCGGTCAAGGTGGTGCTGGCGTAGGCGAATCCGGCGTACGGCCGTTGCTGCGGGTCCGGGACGGCGGTCGAAATGTCTTCCGGCGTGAAGATCGAATGGCCGACGGCGTAGGTGGTTCGCCAGCGGCGGTCGCTCATCCACGGCTGATCGGCGACGGCGTTGGACAGCGGCCCGATCACGAACGGCTTGTCGCGCGGCGACGTCGTCAGCGACAGCATCACGCCGTTTGAATAGTTGGAGTCCGTGCCGCCGAAGACGTCGTTCTCCCACACGAACGACAATGTCGAATCCTGCAGCCACGCCGGGCCCGGCTCATCGTCGTCCCGGGCCAAGGCCGCGGTCCAAAACACGGCCGCGCCTGCGATTCCGACCATGACCGCGCGCATTCCGGTCCCCTCGCCCGTTCGTCGACAACGAGACGGACTCTCGCGGAAAGCGGATCAGGGTCAACCGAGAAGGCGCGGCCGGGCCAGATTCCCTAGCGGCGCAGCACGAATGTCACGCCGCCGAACTCCTCGGTGGCTTTGGCTTTCTCGTGCTTGATTTCGCGGTGCACGTAGCCCAGCGCGAGATCGCCGCCGGCCACGCGGATCGCGAACCCGGCCTGGGCGTCGCCGACGAGCTGCTTTTCCTCCAGGCGCATGGCTTCGTTCAGCGGCACGCGGCGGTCGAGCTTCCACGTCACCGCCTGGGCGTCGGCGGCGGCGAAGAAAAACCAGCCGCTGCGCTCGGCGGCGGGTCGTTTTTCGGTGAAGTTTTCGCCGATCCGGAACAGGGCGCCGAGCCGCAGACCTTCGATGTCGTTGTTCGCCCGCATGTCGAAGCGGCCGTCGAGCGAACCGCACGCGGCGCACGCCGGCACGTCGGTCGAAAATTCGAAACCGGCGGGCAACACCGGCGCGGCGGCGAATTTGGAATTGAAAGCGGAGAAGCGCGGCGCCGACGCCGCCGGCTCCGGAATGTCACGGCCGCCGACGGCGTCGAGGCCCTTGGTCAAGGATTCAGAATACGCGGCGAGACGGGGTTCGAAGGCGAGGTCGCCCCCGATTCGAAATCCATCGTCCGCCGTCGCGGTCGCGACCGCGCAAGCCGCGGCCGCCGCACCGCCGATCATCGCTCGAATGGTCATCTTTCCACACCCCCGGGAAAGCCTGCCGATTCAAGGCGACGGCGTTGTCAGGCTCGCGCCGTCACCACGTCATTGCGTAACTCACACCCGCAAACTGTTCTTCCGTCTTCACGCGGTCCTGCGTCGTTCGCGCGCCTTCGTACGTGATCTCTCGATGCACGAGGCCGAACGCGAGGTCGCCGCGACCCATCCTCACGGCCACCCCGACCTGGGCGTCGCCGATCAGCGTTTTCTCTTCCAAGCGGAGGGCGTCGCCTGCGGCCACGCCGCGCCCCACTTGCCACGTCACCGCCTGCGCGTCGGCGCCGGCGAAGAAATACCACTTCGGCGCCCCGCCCCTCGGTTCCGACAAGTTCTTGCCGAACCGAACGAGGGCCCCGGCGCCGCCGCCCAAGCCTTCCGGTTTCGACGTGAACCGGGCTCTGGGCGTCACCTCGATCTCCAAGCCGCCGGCGTCGCGGTTGACGTAGAACGACCCGATCGCGCCGCCGTCGCCGTCCCAGGGGGTGACGTCCCCAGGCTCAAAGGCCCCGGCCCGGTGGGTGTCGTCGCGCAACACGCCACGCGCCGGCTTTCGAAACGTGGACGAACTCAAGATGTCGGCTTCCGACAACGAGACCCGTCCGAACGCGGCGGCGCTCGAAACTTCGAAACCGGCGTCGCGCATGGCGCGTTGCGTGTCGAAGCCGAGCGTCCCCGCCGACGATTCCGTTCGGACCGCGGCCGTTTCCGTGAAAACGACTCCCGCCAGTCCGGTGGACGTCGGCGCGCCCGCCGCCGGCGTCTGCAGCGCTGCGGCCGCTAGAACGCCGAAACTCATGCTCCCCACCAGTCGACCCACAACCCGAATGGACATATCCCAGCCCCAAGTTGCGACTCTCCCGAAATGATAATAGCTGATTCGGGCGAAAAGCACGGCCGCCTTTCGCGTTAATGATGAATTGATTGAACGACCGCCGGCCGGTCCCCAGGAATCAAAACGCCCCGCCGGAGACCGGCGGGGCGCGGACGGCGTGATGTCGGCGGACCTACTGGCAGGCCAAACACTCGTCGTAGTCGGTCTGCGCCGCGGCCTCGGCCGATTTGGCGAGGTCGGTCTTGTCGGCGCCGTTGGCGAAGGCGGCGCGTTGGATGGACTTTGCACGACAATAGTAGAGCGACTTCACGCCCCTCTCCCACGCCGTCCAGTGCAGCATGTGCAGGTCCCACTTGTTGATGTCGCCGGCCAGGAAAAGATTTAGGGACTGCGACTGGCAGATGAACGGCGTTCGGTCGGCGGCGTGTTCGATCACCCAGCGCTGATCGATTTCAAACGCGGTTTTGAACACCGCCTTCTCATCGTCGTCCAGGCACTCGAGGTGGTCAACCGAGCCTTCGTGCTCGAGAATCGACGCCCAGATCCCAGGCGTGTTTTGACCCTTCTCCTCCAACAACGCCTCCAGATGGGGATTCTTGACGGTGAAGGATCCGGACAGGGTCTTGTGGGTGTAGATGTTGGCCGGAATCGGCTCGATGCCGGCCGAGGTGCCGCCGCAGATGATCGAGATCGACGCCGTCGGCGCGATCGCGAGCTTGTGCGAGAAGCGGGCGTTGATGCCGCGCTCTTCGGCGTCCGGACAGGCACCGCGCTCTTCCGCCAACGCCACCGAGGCGGCGTCGGCGCCGCGCCGGATGTGCTTGAACATCCGCATGTTCCACGACTTGGCGACCGCCGACTCGAACGGCACGCGTCGGCCCTGCAGGAACGAATGGAAGCCCATCAGCCCGAGGCCGACCGAGCGCTCGCGTTTCGCGGAGTAGACCGCCTTGGCCATTTCCGGCGGCGCGCGGTTGATGAAGTCCTGAAGCACGTTGTCGAGGAAACGGAAAATGTCCTCGAGGAAGTTGTCGTCTTCTTTCCACTCGAGAAACTTTTCGGCGTTGAGCGACGACAGGCAGCACACCGCGGTTCGCTCTTCGCCGTGCTGGTCGACGCCGGTCGCGAGCATGATCTCCGAGCACAAATTCGATTGGCGCACCCGAAGGCCGACGTCGCGCTGATGCTTGGGCAGCGCTTTGTTCACGGTGTCGGCGTAGACGATGTACGGCTCGCCGGTCTGCATCCGCAGCTCGAGAATCTTCTGCCACAGCTTGCGGGCGCTGATCGTGCGGATGACCTGGTCGTCTTTCGGCGAGCGCAGCCCGAACTCTTTGTCGTCGCGCACCGCCTCCATGAATTCGTCGGTGACGTTGATGCCGTGGTGAAGGTTGAGAGACTTGCGGTTGAAGTCGCCGGACGCTTTGCGAATTTCAAGGAATTCCTCGATTTCCGGGTGGTGGATGTCGAGGTAGCAGGCCGCCGAGCCGCGCCGCAGCGAGCCTTGGCTGATGGCGAGCGTGAGCGAATCCATGACTCGCACGAAGGGGATGATGCCGGACGTCTTGCCCGACTTGCCGACCTTCTCCCCGATCGAGCGGACCGAGCCCCAATAGGTGCCGATGCCGCCGCCGTTGGAGGCCAGCCAGACGTTTTCGTTCCAAGTGCCGACGATGGAGTCGAGGGAATCGTTGACGGCGTTCAGGAAGCAGGAGATCGGCAGGCCGCGGTCGGCGCCGCCGTTGGACAGAACCGGAGTCGCCGGCATGAACCACAGCCTCGACATGTAGTCGTAGAGCCGCTGCGCGTGGTCGGCGTCGTCGGCGAAAGCGCAGGCCACGCGGGCGAACATGCCCTGGTAAGTCTCGCCAGGAAGAAGGTAGCGGTCGTCGAGCGTGGTCTTGCCGAATTCGGTGAGCAAGGCGTCGCGCGTCGGGTCGGTGGCGACGCTGTCCTCAACGATCCGCAGCTCGGTCGATTTCGGCTTGCCCCTGTGCAACTTTTCAGGCCGCGCGACCGGCGTCGTCATCGCCATGCTTCCGGCATCAGCACGCATACTCGAATCCTCCGTCGGCGGGGGGCGCACTCCGCCTGTCCGCGCGGACGGGATGGTCCGGCGCGCCCCGAAATTGAACCTTCGATATTTGGCTAGGTTGCCCCCACAACCCTAAGAAACCGTATACAAGATGTTGGGGCTATGTAGCCGTTACCGTCAAGATATTGCGATTTTTAACCTGGGGAGATTCCCTTATCGAGTCGTAAACGACGCGCGGCGGCGGGCCGGTTTTCGCTTAAGTGGCTGACTCCGCGCGCGACTTTTTCGTCGCCCTCCGGCGCGACGCTGGCCAAGCGGGCGGCGACGCGGTATCGCACGCCCCCGACGAGCCGCACATCGCGCAGGACCGAACGCCATGACTCACGACGCGCCGACCGATTCGCGCGCCGATTCCGAGACCGCCCCGGCCGCCGAGTCGGAATCGCGGCGGATGAAGTTCATGTTGGTGACCGACGCCTGGGAGCCGCAGGTCAACGGCGTCGTGCGCACCTTGTCGCGGGTGGTGCAGGAAAGCCGCGAGATGGGCCACGAAGTCGAGGTGATTTCGCCCAACGACGGCTTTCGCACCATGCCGCTGCCGACCTATCCGGAGATCAAGCTGGCGCTGGGCGCGAAAAAAGAGATCGAGCGCCGCATTCAGGCGTTCGAACCCGACGCGGTCCATATCGCCACCGAAGGCACGCTGGGCTGGGCGGCGCGGGCGATCTGCCTGAAATGGGGCTGGCCGTTCACAACCAGCTACCACACCCGGTTTCCCGAATATGTGCACGCGCGGCTGCCGATCATTCCGCTGAAAGCGGGCTACGCCTTCATGCGCCACTTCCACAACTCCGGCGGCCGCCTGATGGTGGCCACGCCGACGATGCGCGATGAACTCGCCGAACGCGGCTTCAAGAACATCACGCCGTGGGCCCGCGGCGTCGACACCGAACTGTTCAACCCCGCCAAGCGCGGAATCGACGGCGGCGTTTTCGCCGACTTGCCGCGCCCGGTTTTCCTCAACGTCGGCCGCGTCGCGGTCGAAAAGAATATTTCGTCATTCCTCGATCTCGATCTGCCCGGCTCCAAAGTCGTGGTCGGCGATGGGCCGCAAATGGCCGAAATGAAGCGCAAGCACCCCGAAGCGAGGTTCACGGGCCCGAAGTTCGGCGATGAGCTCGCCCGGCATTTCGCCGACGCCGACGTGTTCGTGTTTCCAAGCCTCACCGACACTTTCGGCCTGGTGATCCTGGAAGCGATGGCGACGGGCACGCCGGTGGCCGCCTACCCCGCCCCCGGGCCGCGCGACATCATACCCGGCTCCAACGCCGGCTCCGTCGGCGAAGATCTGCAGGCCGCGGCGTTGGCGTGCTTGGAGCTCGACCGCGGAGTCGCGCGCGCCTACGCGGAGACCTTTTCGTGGCGATCCTGCGCGGAGGAATTCATCCGCAATCTCGAAGTGCCGCCGCAACCGGAACGGCGCCGCTTTTGGAAGCGGCTGCGCAAGTTCGGCGGCCGCGTACGGCCGCGCCTGCCGAAGCGGCTGCGCCGCCGCTCCGGCGCCGGGGGCCAGAAAAAGTAGCCGCCTTGGCGGCCTAGAAGCCGTCGCCGTTCATGGTTTCGCCGGCGGCGACGCGGGCCGCAACCTCGTCGCGTTCCGCGTCGGGTAGCGAGATCAAACCCTTTTCGGCGAGGTAGCCGAACGGCCCCCACGCGTCCTCCGACGTGAACTCCGCGGCGAAGTCCTCGAGCCCCGGCACCACGCCGAAGTGCTGCTTCTTCATATAAAAATAGAGAGACCGGGAGATCGGATAGACGCCCGACGCGATGACGTCGAACGCGGGTTCGGCGGAGTCCACGTTGGCGCCCTTGATGCGGTCGCGGTTCTGCTCAAGGAACGAGTAGCCGAAAACGCCAACCGCGGTGGGCGTCTTCACCAGCGTCTGCACGATCGAATTGTCGTTTTCGCCGGAGTCGATCCACGCCCCGTCTTCGCGCACCCGGTGGGCGACGGCGCTGAAGCCGTCTGCGTCGGCGTCGTGGAGCGCGGCGAGGCAAGCGATCTCCCGCGCCCCGCCTTCCATCGCCAGCTCCACGAACGCGTCGCGCGTGCCGGACGTCGGCGGCGGGCCGAAAATCTCGATCGCGAACGCCGGCAGCGAGCCGTCGATGTCGGACCAGGTCCGGTTGGGGTTGTCGATCAGGTCGCAGTCCTCGTCGGACGTCGGCAGCTGGGCGGCCGCGGCTTCAAAGATTTGTCGCAGCGTCAGATTGAAATTCGGCACCTCTTTTGTGTTGGCGACGACGATGCCGTCGAATCCGATCTTGACCTCGACGATGTCGGTGACGCCGTTGTCGCGGCACAGCCGCCATTCCGACGCCTTCATCCGCCGCGACGCGTTGGTGATGTCCGGCGTGCCGGCGCCGACGCCGCGGCAGAACTCCTGCATGCCGCCGCCGGTGCCGGTCTGTTCGACCACCGGGGTCGGAAACTCAGTCTTGGCCCCGAACTGTTCGGCCACGGAGGTCGAGAACGGAAACACCGTCGACGAGCCGACGATGCGAATCGGATCCGCCGACGCCGCGCGGCTCGGCGCCGGCGCGGCGCCGGAGCGTTCTCCCCGGCTTGGGCTCGAGTCGCCGCACCCGGACAGACACAACGCCGTCACCGCCGCGGCGGCTGCGAAGGGATTCATCTGCTGCTCCTGACTTGGGACGCCGTCGTCCGCCGGACGACGAATCGAACTCGTCTCGATGTCTACATCGCGCCCCGACGCCTTCACAACCGGCGCCCCGGTCAGGACGAAGGAAAGGCGCGGCGAACGCGATCGCGCCGCCCCGAAACCCGTCGGGACGGCGCGCCGGGTCGGTCCTGTCGGCGGCGCTAAAGGCCTTCTCCGGCCATGACCTCGCCAACGGCGACCGCCGCGGCGATGGCGTCGCGTTCCGCGTCGGGCAGCGAAATCAGGCCCTTTTCCGCGAGGTAGCCAAACGGACCCCAGGCGTCCTCCGATGTGAATTCGACGGCGAACTCCTTCAGGCCCGGGACGACGCCGACGTGCTGCTGCTTGAGGTAGACGTACAGGGAGCGCGACACCGGGTAGTCGCCGGTCGCAATGGCGTCGAAGTCAGGCTCCGATCCTTCGATGGCGGCGCCCTTCACCCGGTCGCGGTTTTGATCCAAGAACGAATAGCCGAAGACGCCGACGGCCGTTGGCGTCGTCAACAGCGTTTGGACGATCGCGTTGTCGTTCTCGCCGGCGTCGATCCAGGGACCGTCTTCGCGAAGCCGGTGCGCAACGGCCTTGAACGCGTCGCCGTCCTCGGACTTGAGCTCCGCCAGACAGGCGATCGACGTGGCGCCGCCTTCCATCGCCAGCTCGACGAACGCGTCGCGGGTGCCCGACGTCGGCGGCGGGCCGTAGACTTCGATCGCCATCGCCGGGAGCGCCTTGTCGACGTCCGACCAGGTCCGGTTCGGGTTGTCGATCAGCGTGCAGTCGGTGTCGGAGGTCGGCACCTTGGCGGCGAGCGCCTTGAACACCTGGCCGAGCGTCAAGTCGAGCGTCGGCCCCTCTTTCGTGTTGGCGAAGACGATGCCGTCGAAGCCGATCTTGATCTCGGATATCCGGGTCACGCCGTTGGACCGGCAAAGCTCCCATTCCGACGCCTTCATGCGGCGCGACGCATTGGTGACGTCGGGCGTGCCGTCGCCGACGCCGGCGCAGAATTCCTTCATGCCGCCGCCGGAGCCGGTCGATTCGACGATCGGCGTCGCAAACTCGGTCTTGGCGCCGAATTGTTCGGCCACCGAGGTCGAGAACGGAAACACGGTCGAAGAGCCGACGATGCGGATTTCGTCGTCGGCGCCCGCCGCGGCCGTCAGCGACAGAGCGGACGCCGTCGCCGTCAGAAGTGCCGTCGTTTTCATCAGTGTGCTCCTTGTGAACAAGAGATTCGAGGACGCCGCCGCAGCCCGGTCCGGACGTCACCAGTCGATCTGAGCGCGCAACGAGAACGCGTTGACCTCGCCGTCCTGGCCGCCGACGCCGCCCGAGTCGGAGACGTCGACGAAGCTGTATTCGCCGAGGAAGCGGAGATAATTGGTCGCGTACCAATTGAGGCCGACCGTGTAGCCGACCTGCTTGCCGCCGGCGAAATCGCCGTCCTGCAAGTCGATGCGGTCGACGCGGCCGCGCACCTCCCAGGCGCCGGCGCCGCCAGCGTTGAACGAGTTCGCCGGCTTGGTTCGGTCGAACACGTCGCCCTTCCTGCCCCGGCTGTCGCCGTCGGTCTAGAAGTACCCGGCCTCGACGTAGCCGCCCGAGAACGAGCCGCCGTCGCCGGCGCCCTTCGGTTCGGCGTCGAGGAAACCGTATTCGCCGCCGACGTGGAACCGGCCGTTGATGTAGGCCGCTTCGGCGCCGACGAAGAGGTCGGACTCGGCGAACGCGCCGGTGTCGACGAAACGGTCGGCGATGTGAATCAGCGGTCGGACGCGGTAGCGGATCGCGCCGCTGTCCGACGTGTCGCGGTAGCGCGCCGAGCCGCCGACGTGGACGACATGGCCGTTTTCGTTGACCGGCTGGAACGTCAGACGGCCGGCGACCGCGTAGGACTCGTCCAGCGCGCCGGTGTCGTCGTTGATGTTGTCGCCGAAGACGCCGGCCTTGAGCGCATAGTGATCGCCGCCGGTCTTGAAGCCGACGCCGGCGCGGCGGCCGAAAGCGAAGGCGTCCGTGAACGCCGAGCGCTCGAGCGAATTGATGTGGCGGGACGACGTCTGCTCGTTGAGCGAGACCGGCTCCTTCCACTGGCCGATGAGCAGCGAGGCCTGCCCGAGGTCCAGTTCGACGTAGGCGTCCTCCCAAAGGGTTTCGCCTTCCGAAATCGTCACTTCGGCCCGGTACTTGATGCGCCCGTCCTGCCCTTCGATCCCAAGACGGCCGCGCCGCAGCTCGGAGCCGGAGTAGCTGTCGTCCAGCGGTCCGCCGCCGAAATCGACGTCGGCGACCGTGTAGTCCCACTGCAGACGCCCGCGAATCTTGAAGTGTTTCCCCTCTCCGTACTCAAACTGGGGGGCGCCCTTGTCGAGAAGGTTCCAACCATCGTCGTCCGCCGCGCCGGCCGCGCCGGACGCCAAGACGGAGATCGCCGCCGCGCCGGACCGCAACCAGGTCCGAGATGTGTTCACCGAAGGTTTCAAAGCAAATCCCCTATTGCCGAACAACCAAGCCTGATGACCGCCGGAGTAGGCCGCGTCAGTTTCGGTTTCGTGACAGTTGGGCGAAGGTTTTATTACTGCGGCGGGTCCCAACCGTCGCCCGTTGACTTAATTCGGCCGGATCGGACGGACCCTCAAGGCGCCGCGAAACATGCGCGACGCAGCCGCGGACACGTGCGTCGTCGGCTGGGCCGGTCCGCCGGGCGCCGAAGATCCGCCGCCGGGCGCTGCGAAGCTGGTTTCGGACCGGGTCGGTTTTTTGCGTCGAACCCCCTGAATCTCCTTTACATTAACCATTTATTTCACTACACGCCCCCGCTCCGGCGATGGGCTGACGACGCAGAAACTAAGCGTCGAGATATTGGGGTGTCGCGTTGAAGGTATTCCGCTCGCCCCTGGAGCTTGCGCGGCTTGAGAAACCTGAGCTTCCGGTCGCCTGCGCGCGTCCGGAGCGGGTGACCCGGGCGGCGCTCTGGTTTCAGGCGAATTTTCCAGGCGACGTTTTGTACGCTGTCAAGGCGAATCCGGCGGCGTGGGTGATCGAAACCCTCGCCGACGCCGGCATGACCACGTTCGACGTCGCCAGCGAGCCTGAAATCGAACTGGTGCGGGAACTCGTGCCCGACGCGACCCTGGCGTTCATGCACCCGGTGAAAAGCCGGCGCGCGATCGAGAACGCTTACGTCAATCACGGCTGCCGGATCTTCGCGCTCGACAGCCTCGCCGAGCTCGACAAGATCATGGAGTCGACCAAGGGCGCGCGCGACCTGACGCTCGTGGTGCGGCTCGCCGTCGACAATTCCGGCGCCGTCCTGCCGCTCGCCGGCAAGTTCGGCGCCTCGACATTCGACGCCCCCGGCATTCTCGCTGAAGCGCGGCGCAAGACCGACCGCCTCGGCGTGTCGTTCCATGTCGGCAGCCAGTGCATGGACCCGAATTCCT
>JAJFFL010000179.1 GCA_021776705.1 Alphaproteobacteria bacterium | reverse complement strand
AAAGCCGAACCCAAGGCCGCAACCGCGGCGACGGCGGCTCCGGCCGCCGCCGGCAAGGCCGGGAGCGACGACTTGAAGCTGCTGACCGGGGTCGGACCGGCGCTTGAGAAAAAGCTGCACGACGCCGGCGTCACGACGTTTGCGCAAATCGCGGCCTGGACCGACGCCGACATCGCGGCGCTCGAAGACGCGGTGACCGGTCTCGCGACCAAAGTGGAAAAGGGCGATTGGATCGCGGAAGCGGCCAAGCTCGCCAAAGGCGAGGAGTAAACCGATGGCGCACAAGAAAGCAGGCGGCTCGTCCCGCAACGGACGCGACTCCGCAGGTCGGCGCCTCGGGGTGAAGAAATTCGGCGGCGAAGCCGTCGTCGCCGGCAACATCATCGTCCGGCAGCGCGGCACCAAGTTCCACCCGGGCCAAAACGTCGGCCTCGGCAAGGACCATACGATTTTCGCCCTTACCGACGGCCACGTCCGGTTCGACCGCAAGACCGACGACCGGTCGTACATTTCGGTCATGCCGGCGGCGGACGCCAAAAGCTAGGCGGTCCAAAAACCGGATCGCCGCCCCGCGGGAGCGATCCGGACACGAGAGGGAGGCGGATCGCCGCAGTCCCGCTTCCCGGCTCCCTCCGCCGACGGAGAGAGCCCATGCGCCTCGCCTTCGACACCGAACGCCTCGCCGGCCGCCTGTTTCGGGACGCCGACGCCGCCGACATCGCCGCCATCGCCGGCGACGTCGACGTCGCGCGGATGACCGGGTCGATTCCGCATCCTTACGGAGTCGAAAGCGCCGAAGGATGGATCCTGACGCACTGGGGAAAGCGCCGCCGCGGCGTCGACCACACGTTCGCCGTCATTCGGAAGAACGACGGCGCCTTGGTCGGCTCGGCCGGACTGTTCAAGCGCCGCGCGGGCTCGATGTGGGAACTCGGCTACATGCTGGGCCGCAACTTCTGGGGCCGCGGCTACGCCACCGAGGCGGCGCGCGGCGTCATCGCCTGGGGCCGCGCCGAACTCGGCGCCGAAGCGATCACGGCCAGCGTATTCGCCGACAATCCGGCCTCGGCCCGGGTGCTGGAGAAGGCCGGGTTCGTCTCCACCGGCGAGCGCAGCGTCGCCTATTGCGTCGCCCGCCAAGCGCCGATGGCGATGCTCGGGCACGAGCTCGCGGCGGACGCGACCGAGGCCGGAGCGGCGTCCCGACTCCGAGACGCGGGATGACCGCCGGCCTCGTCACCACGCCGCTGACGCCGGACCGCTGGGACGACCTGGAGACTTTGTTCGGGCCGAGCGGCGCCTATTGCGGCTGCTGGTGCATGTATTGGCGTGCGCCGCGCCGGATGTTCGAAGACAAGGCCCTTCGAAAGACGCTGCGGGAGCGGTTCCGGGCGCGGGTCATGGCCGGACCGCCGCCGGGCCTGTTGGCGATCGACGCCGGCGAGCCGGTCGGTTGGGTCCAGGTCGGCCCGCGCGCCGACGTTCCCAACTGGAACGGCGCCCGCCGGCTCAGCGCCCCTGGCGATCCCGCCGACGCCGAGGACCCGGACGTCTGGGGCTTGAGCTGTTTCGTGGTCGCCAGGCCGCGTCGCCGCCAGGGCGCTTCCGCCGCCCTGCTCGCCGGGGCGGTCGATTGGGCGCGGACCAACGGCGCGCGCGCCCTCGACGCCTGCCCGGTCGACGCCGGCGGCGCGGCCAAGCCGCCGGTGTCGGTCTACCACGGCCTGGCCTCGACCTTTCGGCGCGCCGGCTTTAAGGAAATTGCGCGGCGCCGCGCGGACCGGCCCCTGATGCGTCTGGAGCTGCGCAGATGAAGTTTCTCGATCAAGCCAAGGTCTACATTCGGTCGGGCGACGGCGGCGGCGGCTCGGTGTCGTTCCGGCGCGAGAAGTTCATCGAGTTCGGCGGCCCCGACGGCGGCGACGGCGGCAAAGGCGGCGACGTCTGGATCGAGTGCGTCGAAAACCTCAACACCCTGATCGACTACCGTTACCAGCAGCACTTCAAGGCCCAAACCGGCGGCCACGGCATGGGCCGCAACCGCTCCGGCAAGGCCGGCGAGGACATCGTGCTCAAGGCGCCCGTCGGCACGCAGATACTCGACGAAGACAAGGAGACCGTGCTCGCCGACCTGCTCGAGCCCGGCCAGCGCGTCCTGCTCGCCGCCGGCGGCAACGGCGGCTGGGGCAACACCCGGTTCAAGTCGTCGGTCAACCAGGCGCCGCGCCGCGCCAATCCCGGCGAGGACGGCCAAGAACGCTGGATCTGGCTGCGGCTCAAGCTGATCGCCGACGCCGGCCTGGTCGGGCTGCCGAACGCCGGCAAGTCGACGTTTCTCGCCGCCGCCAGCCGCGCCCGGCCGAAGACCGCCGCCTACCCGTTCACGACCCTTCACCCGAATCTCGGCGTCGTCGACCTCGCCCCCGGCGCGCGATTCGTGCTCGCCGACATTCCCGGCCTGATCGAAGGCGCGCACGAGGGCGCCGGGCTCGGCGACCGGTTTCTCGGTCACGTCGAACGCACCGCCGTGCTCGTCCACCTCGTCGACGGCGCCGAAGCCGATCCGGCGGCGGCCTACCGCACCGTCCGCGCCGAACTCGACGCCTACGGCGGCGACCTCGCGGACAAGCCGGAGATCGTGGCGCTGAACAAGATCGACGCCCTCGACGACGTCGAGCGCGCGGAACGGCGCGCGGCGCTCGCCGACGCCAGCGGCGGAGACGTGCGGCTCGTCTCGGGCGCCACCGGCGAAGGCGTGAAGGAGCTGCTCTGGGAGATCGCCAAGCGGGTGCCGGCCGCCG
>JAJFFL010000178.1 GCA_021776705.1 Alphaproteobacteria bacterium | reverse complement strand
AACTGACGCCGGAACGCTTCGTCGCCGCCTGCCAGGCCGCCGCGCAGCCGGTGACCGTGCGCCGCCACGCCGGCTACGACCATTCCTACTTCTTCATCGCCACTTTCATCGACGACCACCTGCGCCGCCACGCCGAGGCGCTGAATTGCTAACCGATTTTCGACTTGCTGAAATGCCTTGCGAGGTTCGCTCATGTTCGATCGCACTCGAGGCTTCGTGAGCTACGGAGCTTGTTGGTTGCTGCCGGTTTTGGCGGGTTTCTGCGCCCAAGGCGCGGCCGCGCAGCCGGCCGTTCCGGTTCAAGTCCGGGACTCCGTCGCGATGACCCGTATCGCCGAACCCGACCAACGCTTCCGCGCCTCGAACGACTTCAAGTATTCGCCGGACGGAAGTCGTGTCGTCGTCGTCACCTACAAGGGAAATCTCGACACCTGGCGAAACGACTACGAAATGAAGATGTTTGACGTCGACGAGTTGCACGCGTTCGCCAGCGAACCCGGACGGCCGGCGCCGTCGGGCGAAATTCTGGCCGAATTCTCCGCGGCGTCGAATGACCATTCAGTGCGCGACGTCGTGTGGATCGATGATGAAACACTGCGTTTCGTCCAAGAAGGCGCAAACGGTGAAGCTGCGCAGGTCTATTCGATCGACGTGGAGAGCGGCGTGGCGTCACAGCTCACCCGGGCTTCCGCCGAGATCGAGTCCTACGCCCTGGCGCCGGACACGGGACGCGTCGTTTACGCGGCCGCAACCGCCGACGCATCTGACCCATTCGCGGGTCCGTCGTTCGTGATCGGCAACCGCAACATCACTCAGTTGACGTTCGCGCGCGAAAACATCCTCGACGCCTATCAGTTCTATGCCAGCCTCGATGGCGCGGACGTCCCGATCGGCGAACCCTTCGGCATGAACGGGGCGTCGCCTCGCGACATTTGGATATCGCCCGACGGCCGGCGCGCGATCAGTCTGAAGATCGCGGCGGATCTTGCTCCTGAATGGACCGTGCCGGACGCCGAAGGGCGCTCCGCCATGCTCAACGCGTTCGACGACTATTTCATGCAGTTTCCGCGAACGCAGCTCGAACAATATGTCCTGATCGACGTCGACCGGGAAGTCGTGCGGCCGGTTTTCGCGGCGCCGAAAACTTCGTCGCGTCTCAAAGGTGCAAGCTGGTTTCCCGACGGCGAACGGGTCGTGCTGGTCGGCACCCACCTCCCGCTCGATGGCGTTTCCAGCGACGAGCGATCCAAGCGTATCGCGACGCCGGCGATCGCCGAGTTCGACCCGCAGAGCGGCCGAGTGAGCCGGATCGCGGACGCCGTGCGCGGCGACGACCCGCGCGCGCGCCTGCTCGACGTTTCCGCGGCGTCCAACGATCGGGTCGACGTTACGTGGCGCGCTTCCGACGGAACGGCGGTGCGACGCGTCTATGAAATGGCCGCCGACGGCTGGCGGATGACCGGCGAGTCGGAAGCCGCGCCGACCGTCGCGCGGGACGTGCGCCTTGAGATCAGGCAAAGCGCGCTGACGCCGCCGGACATTTTCGTGATCGACGAAAGCACCGGCGCCGAACGCCGGCTAACCAACTTCAACCCCCAGTTCGAAGACTTGGCGTTCGGACGCGTGGAAAAATTTGAATGGAAGGATTCGCAAGACCGCGACTGGAAAGGCGCGATCGTTTTTCCGCCGGACTACGACGACGCCGTTCGGTATCCGCTGGTGATTCAAACGACGGCTGAAGGAGGGGACGGCGACGCGTTCGAGGCCGCGGATTTCTTGATCGATGGCCCCGTCTATTCGAGCGCCTACGCCGCACAGTCCTACGCCGGACGAGGAATGATCGTTCTCCAGGCGCCAAATCCGTTCCCGAGCCGAGGCGCCTTGCTCAGCCAACTGGAGGATACGCAACTCCTGATCGAAGGCGCGGTCGACGCTCTGGACGCGAGCGGCGTGATCGACCGCCGGCGCGTCGCCTTGATCGGATTCAGCAACACGTGCGTGGCGGTCTGGCACACGCTCACGCATTCCGACTACGGCTTCGCCGCGGCGATCGTCGCGGACGGATACAGCATCAGCCACTGGGGCTACGCCTGGACCCACGGGATCCGAGCTCCGGGCATGACCTACATCGATGAATTCGTGATGGATGGCGCCACACCATGGGGGGAGGGCCTCGACGACTATGTCGCTCTCAACCCCGCGTTCCATCTCGACAACGTTGAAGCCGCCGTACGGATCGAAGATTACAACTTCGACTCGCCGCCGATGGATTGGGATCTGTACGCGATCATGCGCCGCATGCACCGGCCGGTCGAATACGCCGTGCTCAACGACGGAGCTCACAACAATCTCAAGCCGCGAGAACGCTTCTTGTCCCAACAGGGGAACGTCGATTGGCTCGCGTTCTGGCTTACCGGCGCCGAAGTCGACTCCGGGGAACGGGCGAGCCAGTACGAACGGTGGAGGCGGTTGCGCGACCTCAATTGCGCGCGTGAAGATTCGAAGTCGTGGTTCTGCGACGCTGGCTGAGCGTGACGATCTGAGGCCTGCAATCACACGGGACTCGCCGGCGCAGGGTGCGACGCACAGCTAACAAACGGGTCACGAAACGACTATCATGACGCAAACAGGCGCTTCGGGGATCGACACGTGGGACGCGACGCACCAAACGACACCCGCGCCGGCGACGGCGAAGGCGCCGCAAGCCGCATCGAAGGCTGGACGTTCGAGGCGTTCGCGCTGTCGCGCACGCCGCTCGCTCTGACGCGCGGCGGCGAGACGGTGTCGCTGCGCAAACAGGCGCTGCGGCTGCTGGAGCTGATGCTCGAGAACGCCGGCGCGGTCATCACCCACGACCAGATCCGCGATCGCGTGTGGGGCCGGCAAGTGGTCGATCATACCGGCGGCACGCATCTGTTGGTTCGCGAAATCCGTCTGGCGTTGAATGACGGCGCCGAGACTGGCGCGGCGCGGGATCTGATCGAGACCCTGCCCCGGCAGGGCTATCGGTTTGTCGGCGACACCCGCGCGATCGTCGGACGGCCGTCGCCCCGGAACGCCGCGATCCGCCGGCGCGTCGCCGCCGCCGTCTTCGCCGGCCTGACGCTCGCGGCCGCGTCGCTGTGGGCGTTCAACCGCCAGCCGACACGGCCAAGCGCGCCGTCCAGTCCGGCCCAGGCCGCCTACGTGAAAGGCGATTTCGTTCTCAATTCGCACAGCCCGGAAGCTCTGCAACAGGCCGCCGCCTATTTTTCAGAAGCCCTGCGCGCCGACCCGTCGTTCGCACCGGCGCTTGTCGGCTTGGGCGAGATCGCACGCCGCCAAGGGCGCTACGACGACGTTGAGACGAACGCCCGCGCGGCGATGGCGCTCAATCCAGGGCTCGGCGAGCCGCATCTTCAACTCGCCGCCGTCGCCATGGGCCGCGATTGGGACTGGGAGCAGGCGGCCGCGCAAATCGAGGAAGCCCTGGCGCGCGAGCCCGATCTTGCCGAAGCGTTCGCGACGCGCGCCGCCTTGGAGATGATTCTCGACCGCCCAGACGAGTCGCTTACCGCCGCCCGGCAGGCCCAGGCGCTCGATCCCGTGTCGTCGTTGATCCGCGTCGACGTCGGCTGGATGTACTACTACGCGCGCGACTTCGACACCGCGCACGCGCGCTGCGCCGAAGCCGAACGGCTCGATCCCGACGCCGGCTACGGCGCCTATTGCCGCTACAAGGCCGCGCGCCTGGCGGGCGACACGCTCCGCGAAAGCCGCGCCGCCGCCGATCTTTTGGTGGCGTGGGGGGCCGATCTTGATCTCGCGGACAAGCTGAGGTCGGACGGCGACAGCTACGTGTTGGATCAGTTCATCGACATTCGCCGGCGCCGGATGGCCGCCATGGACGCCGACGCCCCGGCCCAACTCGCGGCGTTCGCCGTCGCCTTCGCCGAGGTCGGCGACCTCGACCGCGCCGCGACGTGGTTGGAGAAAGCGACCGCCGCGCGCACGCCGTGGCTGCCGCTGACCTTGCGGGACCCGGCGTTGGACCCCTTGCGCGACGACCCGCGCCTTCGCGCCGCGCTGCGGGCCGGGGGACTCGACCCGAGGATGCCGCGCACCGCCGCCGTCGACGCCGATGTCGTGCGCGGCGACTGACGCCGTCCGGTCGTCTGCGAACGCGCGATTCCGCCGACTCTCAGAACAACTAACGGCGATCTAAGGAAAGCTAAGGTCCGCCGCCGTCGAGGTGGATTGCCGCGCCGGCCGCCGCGGCCGGACACTCCGGCCTTCATCGGCGAAGGAGGCGACGGCCGTGCGGACCACGTCCGGGCGCATAGCGCCACAGTTCGAAACCGAGGACATCGCGCGCGCCGCCGCGTGGTACGCGGCGCTGGGATTCGCGGTGGCCGAAAGGAACGCCGCAACGGCGCGCCTGTCCTTCGACGGCGAGCCGCTGTTTCTGGTCCAGGCGGACGACCCGCAGCCGTCACGCGCCGTCGTTGATCGCGGCGCGCGCCGCGACGTTGGTCGGCTGTTCGAGCGCTGCGAATCCGAGCGGTTGACGCTCCATGCGCCTCTCGGTTCGATTCTGCCCGGTTTCCGCGGCTTCACCGTGTGCGACCCGGACGGCAATCTGCTGACGTTCCTGCAACGCGCCCCGCCGGCGCTGCGGCTGGTGCCCGAAGCCCGCGGCGCTCAGCCTGAACGACGGCGTCCAGGTTGAGCGCCGCCCGACGCGGCTAGTCGGTCACATCGAGCGCCGCCTGCGCGGCGGCGAGACGCGGGTCGCCGCGGAAGACGAACCCCGCCATCTGCAGCGCCGTCGCGGCGCGGTCGGCGTCGCCTTCGTCGCGGAACGATTCCGACAGCGCGATGATCCCGGGCACGAGGTCGTGGTTGGGCGACGTCGGCGCCGAAAACTCGTGCCCGAGGGTCAAGTAGGCACGCATGCTGTCGTCGGCGCGCAGGACATGCTCAACCACGCCGACCGCCTCGGTCGGACCGTCATACGCCGCCGCAAACGCCAACGCGGGGTCGCCGCCGCCGAAATAGTCGGCCGACGAAAACGCGGCGTCGAAATGCGGCGTCGCCTCGGTGCGCGAGTCGTGGATCGACGTGCCGAGGTGGGCCGCCGTCGACACGTGGCCCATCAAGCCGCTGCGCTCGAGCTGAAACCGGGTTCCGTCGCCGTAGTGGGTCGGGCGGGCGCCGGTCGGCTCGCCGACGAACAGAGCGCGCGTGTACAGTTCGAGCTCGGTCGTCATCAGCTGCGCGGCCGAAAACGTCCTGCGGCTGGTCAGCACGAAGGTGCGGCCGTACTGGTTGAGTTCGTCGCTCGCCGCGATCGCCAGGGGCACGGCGCGCCCGAACTCTCCCGAACCGCCGGGGTTGTCACGCAAGTCGACGACCAGCTTGACGTCGCGTTCTTCCGCGAGCGTCACCGCGTCGCGCATCACCGCGGCCAGCGGTCGGCGAACGTCGCTGGTCACCGCGTCGATGCGGACATAGACGAGTCCGTCGTCGGCCATGTCGATGACGCAATAGGGCGGACCGTCCGGGCACCGCGTGCGCGATCCCGTGCCGGTTTGCGCGTGGCCGTCCTGCCCGGTCCAGGCGCCGTCGTCGTCGCGGATCGGGCCCAGCGTCACCGTGCGCGCCGCGCCCGCGTCGTCGGTGAGCGCGAAGTCGACGCGGTCCGCGTTGTCGATCAAGCCGACGGCGGCCAGGACGTCCGGCGACGCCGCGTAGTGCATCGTGATCAACAGCGCCGACGACTCGTTGTCGAAGTGGGTGATCTCCGCCAGACGCTCGTGCACGGCGTCGATCGGGGCGCCGCCGATCGACTCGACCCGCAGGCCGATCAAGTCGGCATGGTTCTCGGTCGCGGCGGTGACGAACACGCCGTCGGAAAACCACGCGAACTTGATCGGAAAATTCGTCAACAGCAGCTCCGGGCTGTTGCTCGGCGCCGGCGGAAAGCCGACCAGGTTGCTCATCTGAAACGGAACCGCGAGGCCGGTGTGGCCGTCGCGGACGGCGCCGAACAAGGCTTCGAGCCGGACCACGATCTGCTTGTCGGTGAGATCGGGGATGTCGTCGTGCAACGCCGCGAACTTGGCGTCGAAGTCCTCCGGCGTCGTCGCGACGTAGAGGTTGGGATGCGTCTCCTCGAACGCCGCCTTGAGTTGCGCGAGGTCGGCGCGCCAGTCGTCGGCGCTGAACAGGGTCGGTTGCGCCGCGGCCGGCGCGGCCGACAGCAGCAGCGCCGCCACGGCGCTGAGGCGAAAAAGCTCGGTCATGTCAAAGTCCCCGAAATTCGCTTGCACGTCCCCGTCGTCGGAGATGATTTCCGCCGCACGACGCCAGCGCCACTTACGGATTTGTAACATGGCCCGGGAATCGCCGTTCGAGGCGGTTTCCGGCGCACGGCGCGCGTGCGAGACTTGGGCGTGTCCTTTGCGGCCGCGTGACCCTTGATGTTTCGCTTGCTTCTCATCGCCGCCGCCGCCGTCGGAGGCGGGGTCGCGCTCGGCCGGCGGATGCTGGACCGGCGGATCGACGAACGTGTTTCGATCGAAGTCGAAGCCGCCCAGGCCGAGGCGGTGACGGAGCTGCACCGGCGATCTGGGGAGGTGATCCGCGAACGCCTCGCCGCCTTCGCGGTCGCGCTCGGGGTCAAGTCGGCGCTGATCGGGACCGCCGTGGCGCTTCGCGTCTGGGGTCCGTTGACCACGGAAGGCTTGCGCTGGACGGCGTTCGGGCTGATCGCCGCCTTCGCCGCGCATGACCTCTACCGGCTCGCGCCGCAGATCCCGCCGGCGTGGCGGCTGGCGCGCGCCAGCGGCTGGAGCCCGCGCCGGGCGCTGAAGGAGATCGTCGCCGTCGCGGCCTTCAAGCGCGCCCGAACCGCGGTCCAATCGGCGACCGCCAAGGGGCCCGCCAAGGTCTGGTTCGCGCTGTCGACCCATACGCCGCACGGCCTGTCGCGCGACATCGCCGACGCCGTCGCCGACGTGGCCGCCAAAACGACCTACGGCCGCATCCGCTTGCGGGTGTTTCTGGCGGTCGCAACCGCGGGCGCCATGCTCGCCGCCTACGCCGCGTTCGTCGCTCTGACCCTGGGTGCCGCGTAGGGGCAGGGGGGGACGCGGACGCCGCGGTTCCCGGCTGAGGTCGCCGCCGTTCGGTGTAGAGTGGAATTGTGGAAACGCCCTTGGAGGCAAATTATGGCACGCGACAGCTTCGCTCTGTTCTCCTCTTGCCCTTGCGCCCTGTCGCTCGGGCTGGTGGTCGCCTGCCTCGTTCTCGGCGAGTTCGCGCTGCGCGCCGCCGTCTGACGCCGTCGACGCCACGAGGCGGGACCCCTTTCAATCACTGACGTGGAGCCGGATTTGCCGCCACCCTTGCGCACGACCATCGCCGCCTGCGCCGCCGCCGCGGCCGTCGTTCTCGGCGCGCCGGCGATCGCCGACGAGGCGGTGCGCTCGATGTCGACGGAGATCGTGCTCGGCCCGCAAGGGGCGGCGGTGCGTCACGTTCTGGTGGTCCGCGCCGAAGGGCGCGACATCGAACACGGCGTGTTTTTCAACGTGCCGCGCGCCCTCGGCCCGATCGCCGATCTGCGCGCAGTCCGCGACGGCCGCGACGAGGGCATCGCGCGCGACGGCCGCGAGCTGCGTCTCGGGCGCCGTGAGGTGCGGCTGGAGCCGGGGACCTACACCTACGAAGTGAGCTACACCGCGGCGGCGCCGTTTCTGCGCCGGCCGGACGGCACGCAGCGCTTTTCCTGGTCGCCGATTGTCGACGATTTCGACCTCGCGTGGGAGCGCGGCGACGTCGCCGTGGTCTGGAGCGGGGACGAACCGGTGCGCGTCGACGGCCCGGCGGACGCCAACGCCGGCCTCGGCCGCTTCGCCTGGTCGGTCGAACCCGGCGACGGCGCAAGGGATCTGGTCCTGACCTGGAACCCCGGCGCCTGGGCCCCGGAGCTGGTGCGCACGCCGTCGGTGAACCCGACATTGCGCTACGGCGGCCCGCTCGGCGCGCTCTTGGTGTTCGCCGCCTGCCATCTGATGTGGCGACGCGTCGGCCGCGACCGGCCCGCCGGACCGCTGCGCCCGACGCTGACGCCGCCGGCCGGACTGTCCGCCGCCGCGCTCGGCTACGTGGCGCGCATGACCTACGACGTGCGCGCGTTCGCCGCCGCGCTGGCGAGCTTGGTGAGCAAGGGCGCCCTGACGATGCAGCGCGACGGCAAGCGCACGCTGCGGCTGCGCCGCGGCGCCGGCGGCGCCGGCCTGGCGGCCGGGGAAGCGGCGTTGCTCGACGCGCTGTTCGACGGCGACGCGGATGCGGAGATCGGGCCGCGCTCCAGCCGCCTGCCGAAAGCCCAGGCGGCGCACGCCAAGTCGCTGCGCGGCGAACACCAGGCGCGCTTTTGGTCCGAAAACCGCGGCGCCTGGGGCGCCGTCCTGGTCTTGGCCTTGGCCGTGATCGCGGCGCTGGTCGCC
>JAJFFL010000177.1 GCA_021776705.1 Alphaproteobacteria bacterium | reverse complement strand
CGTCGGGCTCCGGCAAGTCGACGCTGCTGAATCTGCTCGGCGGGATCGACAAGCCTACGTCCGGTGAAATTCTCTGCGAGGGCGTGCGCATCGACAAGATGAGTCAGTCGAAGCTGTCGGGCTGGCGCGCCAAGAACGTCGGATTCATTTTCCAGTTCTACAACTTGATGCCGAGCTTGTCGGCGGCGAAAAACGTCGAATTGCCGCTGCTGTTGACCAAGCTGTCGCCGAAAGAGCGCAAGGCCCGCGTCGCCACCGCTCTCGAGCTCGTCAATCTGTCCGACCGGGCCAAGCACAAGCCGCGCGAGATGTCCGGCGGGCAGCAGCAGCGCGTCGCCATCGCCCGCGCCATCGTCGCCGACCCGAAGGTCTTGCTCTGCGACGAACCGACCGGCGACCTCGACCGCCAGACCGCGGACGAAATCCTCGGCACCCTGCAGCTGCTCAACAACGACCTCGGCAAGACCATCGTCATGGTCACCCACGACCCGGCGGCGGCGAAGTTCGCCAAGCGCGAGCTGCACCTCGACAAGGGCCGTTTCGAGGAGCTTGCGGCATGACCGACTTCGGCCTTATCCGCCACAACCTGTTCCGCAAGACGCTGCGCACGATCCTGATGCTGGTCGCAATCATGATCGCGTTCCTGGTCTATGGCCTGCTCGGGAGTTTCGACAAGCTTTGGAACTCGGGCGAAGACCTGGCCGCGGCGGACCGTTTGATCACCGTAAACAGAATCAATTTCACGGTCTCGATGCCGTACGCCTACATCAACCGCGTGCGCGCCCTGGAGGGCGTCAAGAACGCGACGTGGGCGAACTGGTTCGGCGGCTACTACCAGGAAGGGCGCAACCAGATTCAAACCTTCGCCGTCGACCCGGAGACCTATCTCGAGGCCTATCCGGAACTGCTTCTGCCGGACGACCAGCGCGCCGACTTCTTGAACGACCGCTCGTCGATCATCGTCGGCGAACCGATCGCCAACCAGTTCGGGTGGGAGCTCGGGCAGACCATTCCGTTGAAGAGCAACATTTTCTCCAACGTCGATGGCGGCGACACCTGGCAGTTCAGAATCGCCGGAATTTTCACGGGAGAGGAAGCGCAGACCCAGACCAATTATGCGGTGTTCCACTGGGAGAACTTCAATGAGTCGATCACGTTCGGGCAAGATCTCATCGGCTGGATGATCATCAACACCACGTCGCCGGACGTGAACGATCAGGTGGCGACGTCGGTCGACGAACAGTTCGCCAATTCATCCGCTGAGACCGAAACCAGCACCGAAGCGGCGTTCTCGAAAGCGTTCATCGCGCAGATCGGCAACATCAGCTTGATGGTCCGCTCGATCATGGCGGCGGGCTTTCTCACCATCCTGATGATCGTCGGCACGACCATGGTGATGACGATCCGGGAGCGCACCAAAGAGATCGCCGTGTTGAAGACGATCGGCTTCGCGCCGGCGCGCATCTTTCGACTCGTGGTGGGCGAAACCCTGCTGCTGGTTGTTATCGGCGGCGTCATCGGGCTCGGGTTCTCGTGGCTTTTCGTCAAAGGCCTCGGCGCGTCGATGGAGGCGTTCCTGCCCGGGTACGTGATGACGTGGGACGTGGCCCTCGCCGCCGTCGCCATCATGATCGGGCTCGGCCTGGTCACCGGTTTCTTCCCGGCGTTCAACGCCATGCGCACCAACATCGCCGAAGCGATGGGCAAGGAGTAGGCTCGTGGATCAAGTCTTCGCCGTCATCGCGCTGACCCTGCGCACAATCCCCAATCGAATTTGGATGTCGGCCGCCGCCGTGTTGTCGGTGGCGCTCGTCGTCGGAGTCCTGCTGTTTTTCCTGGCCATGGGCGACGGATTTCGCCGCACCTTGTCGGGCACCGGCTCGGACGACATCGCGATGATCCTGCGTTCGGGCGCCGGGGCGGAGTTGAATTCCAACATCAGCCGCGACCAGGTGCGGCTCGTCGAGGAAGCGCCCGGTGTCGCCCGCGACGCGGACGGCGCGCCGCAAGTCTCCGCCGAACTCTACGTCATCGTGGACGGGATCAAGCGCGCGACGTTGACCGAAGCAAATTTGCCGCTGCGCGGCGTCGGGCCGATGGCGCAAGCCGTGCGCGGGCCCTTGACGATCACCCAAGGCCGCATGTTCGAATCCGGCACCAACGAGATCGTCGTCGGCGCTTCGGTGTTGCGCGAGTTTTCCGGGTTCGACATCGATCAGGAAATCCGCCTCGGCACGGCGAACTGGACCGTGGTGGGCGTCTTCGAGTCCGGCGGGTCGGTTTACGAGTCCGAATTGTGGGCCGACGCGACCGTCATTCAGAACCTCTACCAGCGCGGCACCTCGTTCCAGAGCGTGCGCGCTCGGCTCACCTCGCCGGACGCCATCGGCGAGTTGGAGGCCTACAACGACGCCGAACCGCGCCTGCAGCTCGAAGTCGACAGCGAGAAGGAGTTTTTCGCCAACCAGGGCGGCGCCATGCAGCCGATGATCATCGTCGGCTGGACGCTTGGGATCATCATGTCGATCGGCGCGCTCGCCGGCGCCTGGAACACGATGTATTCCTCCGTCGATTCACGCACGCGCGAGTTGGCGACGCTTCGGGCGCTCGGGTTTTCCGGGCTTTCCGCGTTCATGGGGGCCCTGACGGAGTCGTTGTTTCTCGCCGCCGTCGGCGGCGTGCTTGGCGCGCTCGGCGCCTATGTGCTGTTCGACGGCCTCAGCGCTTCGACCCTGGGAGCGAGCTTCACCCAAGTGGTGTTCACGTTCGAGCTCAGCCCGTCGCTGGTGCTCACCGGCGTCGTTCTGGCTCTCATCGTCGGCCTGTTCGGCGGCTTCTTCCCGGCCCTGAGGGCGGCGAACACCCCGCTGCTGGCCGTCCACCAAGGTTAGGCCCCGTCCGCGCCGCCCCCTTGCTTTTCGCAAGTGCGAAGAGCATTTACGCGCACCTGAACGGCTCGGAACACGCTCATGCCCGCACCAGTGTTGCGCAACATCGCGATCATCGCCCATGTCGACCACGGCAAGACGACGCTCGTCGACGCCATGCTCGCCCAGGGCGGCGCCTTTCGCGAGAACGAGGCGCGCCAAGAGCGGGCCATGGATTCCAACGACCAGGAGCGCGAGCGCGGCATCACCATCCTCGCCAAGCCGACCTCGGTCACCTTCGGCGACATCCGAGTCAACATCGTCGACACCCCCGGCCACGCCGACTTCGGCGGCGAAGTTGAGCGCATCCTGTCGATGGTCGACGGCTGCTTGCTTCTGGTCGACGCCGAAGAAGGCCCGATGCCGCAAACCAAGTTCGTGCTGTCCAAGGCCTTGAAGCTCGGACTCAAGCCGATCGTGGTGCTCAACAAGGTCGACCGCCCGCACGCCGATCCCGAGCGCATCGTCTCGGAGGTGTTCGACCTGTTCGCGCTGCTCGGCGCCAGCGACGCGCAGCTCGACTTTCCCTACCTCCACGCCTCCGGCAAGCAGGGTTGGGCGATCCGCCGCGACGGCGACATCCGCGAAGGCCTTGCGCCGCTGTTCGACGTCATTGTCGAGCACGTGCCGGAGCCCGACGCCGTCGCCCGCGGCGAGGAGCCGTTCCGCCTCCTGGCGACGCTGCTCGACTACGACCCGTTCCTCGGCCGCGTCCTCACCGGGCGAGTCGAATCCGGGACGGTGCGCACCGGCGACCCGCTCAAGGCGCTGCACCAGGACGGCCGCGAAGCCGAACGCTTTCGTCTCTCCAAGTTGCTCGCCTTCCGCGGTTTGCGCCGCGAGCCGGTGGAGGAAGCCCACGCCGGCGACATCATCGCCATCGCCGGCATGTCGCACGCCACCGTCGCCGACACGATCATGGACGTGACCGCGGCCGGCCCGGTCGCGGCGCCGCCGATCGACCCGCCGACGATCGCGGTGACGGTGTCGATCAACGACAGCCCGCTCGCCGGACGCGACGGCGACAAGGTGCAGTCGCGGGTGATCCGCGAACGCCTGTTCCGTCAGGCCGAAGGCGACGTCGCCATCCGGGTGCGCGAAACCGAGGACAAGGACGCCTACGAAGTCGCCGGCCGCGGCGAACTGCAGCTCGGCGTCCTGCTCGAGACCCTGCGCCGCGAAGGCTTCGAGCTTTCCGTTTCGCGCCCCCGGGTGATGACCCGGACCGACCCCGACAGCGGCGAACGTCTGGAGCCGGTCGAGGAGGTCACGGTCGACGTCGACGACGAATTTTCCGGCGCGGTGATCGAAAAAATGTCGGCGCGCAAGGCGAAGCTGATCGAGATGAAGCCGTCCGGCGGCGGCAAGACGCGGCTGGTGATGCACGCCCCGTCGCGCGGCCTCGTCGGCTACCACTCCGAATTCATGACCGATACCCGCGGCGCCGGGGTCATGAACCGCGTGTTCCACGCCTGGGAGCCTTACGCCGGCGACATCCCGGGCCGCCGCACCGGGGCGCTGATCTCGGCCGAGCAGGGCGACGCGGTCGCTTACGCGCTGTGGAACCTCGAGGACCGGGGCGTGATGTTCGTCACCCCGGGCGAACCGGTCTACGAGGGCATGATCATCGGCGAAAACGCCAAGTCCGACGACCTTGTCGTGAACCCGTTGAAGGGCAAGAAGCTCACCAACATCCGCGCCGCCGGCAAGGACGAGGCGGTGCGCCTGACGCCGCCCAAGCGCTTGACGCTGGAACAAGCCGTCGCCTGGATCGACGACGACGAACTGGTCGAGCTCACCCCCAACGCCGTGCGCATGCGCAAGCGCTGGCTCGACCCGCACGAGCGCAAGCGCCACGAGCGGGCGAGCGCCGAGGCGTAGGCGGACGCCGAATCCCGTTGCGTCGGCCAACAAAGTCGACTCAGGGTTTTCGGCGTCGAGGGCGCGACGGCGGTCTTGAACCGCGCCGCCGGTCGCCGCGCCCCGGCTGAAGCGGGCCGAACGCCATGTTTGACGCGTTTACGTTCGCCGCGGCGATCACTGCCGCGGCCGTCGTCGCCCTGTTCATCGCCTTCGCCCGCGAGCGGCGTCCCCCTGACGTGGGCGCGTCGCCGCCGTCGTGGTGCTGACCGTGCCGGTGGTTTGGCCGCTGTGATCGCGACGCGGGCGGTTCAGCCGTCCGCGTTCAGGGCGGCGTCGAGCTCGTCAAGCCGCCGCGCCGCTTCGGGCCAGCCCGGCCGCGCGGCGAGGGCGGCCTGGTAGTCGGCGCGGGCGTCTTCGAAGCGCTTGAGCATGAGGTTGGCGGCGCCGCGGTTGAGGTGGGCGACGTGGCGCGGGCCGAGGCCGAGCGCAAGGGCGGCGTCGTAGTCGGCGACCGCGTCGGCGTAGCGCTTGAGCCGGAAGCGCACGTTGCCGCGGTTGACGTAGGCTTCGCCGAGGTCGGGGATGAGGGCGACGCCGCGGTCGTAGTCGGCGATCGCGGCGGTGAAGTCGCCGCGCGCGGCGCGCAGGATGCCGCGGTTGATGTGCGTCGCGGCGCGGTCCTTGCGCCGCAACGGTTGGCCCGCGAGCGCCGCGTCGCAGGCTTGAATCGCCACGACCGAGGCGTCGCCGACCGCGGCCGCGTCGGCGCATCGTTCGGCGTCCCCGGCGCCAAAAACCGAGACGGCTTGGGCCAACGCCGCCGGAGTCGCGGCCAACGCCGCGACCAACGCCGCGATCGACATAGCGGCCGACACCACGACCAATGGGGCGCCCGCGGCGCAGGCGCGGTTCAAGGCTCTCAGGGCCATGACGGCGTTTTAACATGTCGGGCGCCGCGCATCACGTTAGGAATCGCGGCGACGCTCGATGGATCAAGGCGAACCCGGTGAGACCGACGAACAGCCCGCCGCCGACCGAAATGCCGGCCCGCGACCTGATGCCGATTCACCGGCATGGCGACGCGCGGGTCGTGGTCGTCGCCTCCGGCTGCATCGTCGAAGAAACGTTCGGCGCGGCGCGCGTGATGGCGGCCGGCGAGGCGGTTTTTCGGCCGCCGTTCTTCGGCCACGCGGTCCGCACCGGGTCGCGCGACGCCCGCTACGTCAAGCTTCCGGTGACCGACGCGGCGTGGCGCGCCCACGTCGCGGCGCACGGCTGGACGGTCGGTTTCGGCCGCCTGCCGGACTCGCTGGCGCGCCGCGCGATCGTCGACCGCTCGCCGGCGTGCGGCGACGCCGCGCTCGCCTTGTGCCGGCCCGCGGGAGCCGATCTCCCGCCGGTCTCCCGGGCGCTGAACGCGGCGGCCGAGGCCTTGCGCCGGGGCGACGTCCCGGCGGCGCTCATCGCCCGCCGGGCCGGCTTGCCGCCGTATCAACTCTCTCGGCGCTTCAAACGCGCCTTCGGCGTCGCCCCCAGCGTCTACGCCGCGGAGGCGCGCGTCGACGCCGCGCTCGGCCTGATGCTCGCCGGCGACGCGCGTCTCGCCGACGTCGCCGCGCGCGCCGGTTTCGCCGATCAGGCGCACATGACGCGCGCGTTCCGTCGCTTCACCGGCGCGACTCCCCGCCAGGCCGCCTTGCTCATCGCCGCCGGCTGAGCTGCAAGAGCGTTCAAGACGTCGCCCGACGGCGCGGCTAGACCTGTCGCAACGTCAGGGAGCGGTCCATGAACCGATTTGCGCTTACGAGTTTCGCCGCCGTCGCCGTCGCGTCCTGCGGCGGTTTCGTCGCCGCGCCGCCCGATCCGCGCGCGGCGCGCGCCGACGCCGCCGTCGAGGCGCTGGTCGCGGACGGTTACGCCGGCTCCGTCCTTATCGCCTGCGGCGCCGATGTGTTGTTCGCGCGCGACGACGGCGTTGAAACGCCGGGCGACGGCGATCCGAGCTACTGGCTCGCGTCGATCGCCAAGCAGTTCACCGCCGCCTTGATCGTCAAACTCGAGGACGAGGGCGTTCTGTCGTTTGACGATCCGGTGTCGCGCTACTTTCCCTACGCGCCGCCGGACAAAGCCGGCATCACGATCGACCAGTTGCTGACCCACCACGCCGGCCTCGGGTCCGACTACGCCGCCGACGGAATCGTCGACCGCGACGCCGCGGCGCGCGCGATCTTCGCCGACGACTTGGAGTCTCAACCGGGAACGAGGTTCGGCTACACGAACGACGCCTATTCGCTGCTCGCCATGATCGCGGAAATCGCCTCGGGCATGTCGTTCGAGGTCGCGATGCGCGAAAAGATATTCGATCCGGCGGGGCTGCGTGGCGTCGCGATGTGGCCGGACGAGGAGACGGGCCGCGTCGCGTCTCCGCACGCCGGGATGACGAGCTCCGGTCTGGCGGTGGAGAATTGGGCGACGAAAGGCCCGTCTGGAATGCGCATGCCGATGCGCGATCTGCACCGCTGGGTGGTCGCCTTGCGCGACGGCCGGGCGATGTCGGCGGCCGCGCGCGACGAACTGCTCGCGCCCCGCCGGCAGGTGCGCGACGGCTTAAACGTCGGCTACGGCTGGTTTCACGAAAGCCAAGACGCGGGCCCGACCGTGACCTGGGCGCGCGGCTACGAATGGAGCGTCGTCGGGGACACCGCCTACGGCGCCAACGCGGTTCTCTACACCTACGACGGGACCGGCTGGATCATCGCGGCGGCGACGCACGCCGGCCCGCCCGAAACCGGCGACGGCCCGGTCACCGGCTGGTCGCGGCGCGTCCGCGACGCGATGTACGACGTCTACGTCGCGCCCGAGGGCGGAGACTGTCCCGCCTGACGCCTACTGGCTCGCCCACAGGATCCGCGCCACCCAGGCGATGTCTTTCATGTCGATCAGACGCGCGGGGTAGGCGGGGTTGAGCGATATCAGCTCGATCTTGCGCGCCGTGACCCGGCCGAGCTCCTTGGCCATGACTTCTTCGCCGACGGTCTTGACGACGACGCGGTCTCCTTTGCGCACCTCCTGGCCCGGCGACACGATGATGCGGTCGCCGTCGCGGTACACCGGCTCCATGGAGTCGCCGGAGATTTCGAGCGCATAGACGCCTTCCCCCGGGGCGCCGGGGAACGACACCTGCTCCCAGCCGGTCCCGACCGGAAATCCGGCGTCGTCGAAGAACCCGTTGTCGCCGGCCTGGGCCATGCCGAGCAGCGGCACCGGCCGGCCGATTTCCGCGCGCCCGGCGGCCAGCGCCGCGAACTCCTCGAGGGTCGCGCCGGTGGCCTCGAGCACCTTGGCGATCGACTCCGTCGACGGCCACCGCGGCTTGGCGCCGCCGGCCGCGGAGCGCTTGGACTTGTTGAAGGTTGTCGGGTCCAGTCCGGCGACCTTGGCCAAGCCCGACGGCGACAGGGAATAGCGGCGGGCCAGCCCGTCGATGGCGTTCCAGATCTGGGTGTGGGTGAGCATCGGCGACCCTCAGAGCGGAGGAGACACGTTTAGGTTGTATTCCCGTATTTAGCGTTTCTTTCCAGGAAACACAACCTATAGGTTAATTCTTGCGGTCGCCGGAGAAGCCGCGCATCGTCGTCGCCATGCCGTCCCCGACCGTTCATCGTCTTTGCTCCCGCGAGGAGTGGGAAAACGCCCGCGCCGCCGGGAGTTTCGAAGGCGGTGACACGGACCGCCGCGACGGCTTCATCCACCTGTCGAGCATAGATCAAGTCGCCGAAACCGCTAGGATTTATTTCCCAAAATTCACAAATCTCTGGATTCTCGACATCGACGCGGACGCGCTCGGCGCGGCGCTGCGGTGGGAGCGTTCGCGCGGCGGCGACGTGTTTCCCCATTGCTACGGCCCGATCCCGGTGTCGGCGGTGCGCGCCGCCCGGCCCTACGCGCGCGAGACCACCCGATGATCCTCGACGCGGCGGCGAAAGCCGCGCGGCTGCTGCCGCCGGAGACCGCGCACCGGCTCGGGGTGCGCGGCGCGGCTTTGGCGGCCCGACTCGGTCTGGCGCCGAAGTCGCGGGATCCGGATGACGAGATCCTCTCAACGACGCTCGCCGGCGTGAAGCTGCCCAACCCGGTCGGTCTCGCCGCCGGGTTCGACAAGGACGCGGAAGCCTTCGACGCGATGTTGCGGCTCGGATTCGGGTTCGTCGAATGCGGCACCGTGACGCCGCGACCGCAGCCGGGAAATCCGCGTCCGCGGCTGTTTCGGTTGCCCGCCGACCGGGCGGTGGTGAACCGGTTCGGCTTCAACAGCCGCGGGCTCGAGACCTTCGCCCGCCGCCTCAGGCCGGACCGGCCGCGCGCCGGCGTCCTCGGCGCCAATCTCGGGGCCAACAAGGACTCGGCCGACCGCGCCGCCGATTATGTCGCCGGCCTCAAGGCGCTGTGGGGACGGGCGGACTATTTCACGATCAACGTGTCGTCGCCGAACACCCCGGGCCTGCGCGATCTGCAGGGCCGCGCCGCGCTTGGCGACCTGCTCGCCCGGCTCGCCGACGTGCGCGCCGGACTGGCTGGGAACGCGCCGGCGCCGCCGCTGTTCGTGAAGGTCGCGCCCGACCTCGACGACGACGCCGTCGCCGCGATCGCCGACGCGGCGCGCGCCAGCGGCGTCGACGCCTTGATCGTGTCCAACACCACCGTGTCGCGGCCCAGCAGCCTGCACGGCCGCGCGGCCGACGAGGCCGGCGGTCTCTCCGGCCGGCCGCTGTTCGGACTGTCCACCCGGATGCTGAAGCGGTTTCGTCAGGCGACCGGCGGCCGCATCGCCCTGATCGGCGTCGGCGGCGTCGAGGACGGCGACACCGCCTACGCCAAGATCCGCGCCGGCGCGTCGGCGGTGCAGCTGTACACGGCGCTGGTCTACGAAGGTCCCGGCCTTGTGCGCCGGATCAAGGCCGAGCTCGCCGAACGCCTGCGCCGCGACGGCTACGCGTCGGTCGCCGAAGCCGTCGGCGTCGACATTCCGGTCTGAGATTTCAGCGCCCGTTCAAGACCGGGGTAGGCGGCCGCCAAGGTTCCGGCGCGGGTCAGATAGAAGCCCACGAACGCCGCCCACATGCCGTGCGGCCCGAACCGCGGCGTCAGCACCGCGTCGAGCGCAAAGTAGAGCGCGACGGCGATGAAGGTGGCGTTGCGCATCGCCACGGTGCGGGTCGCGCCGATGAAGATCCCGTCGAGCTGCCACGCCGCCGCGCCGAGGAACGGCACCAGGGCGCAATAGGGCAGGAAGGTCTTGGCCGCGGCGCGCGCGGCGTCGTCGGCGATCCAGACGTCGAGCAGCCGCGGGCCGAACAGAAACGTCGCCGCCATGAACACCAACCCGGAGGCGACGGCGAGTTCGCTGGTCACCCGGATCGCGCGGCGCAGTCGCGGCACCGACTTGCTCCCGATCGCGCGCCCGACTTCGACTTCGGCGGTGAACGCGAAGGCGTCGAGAACGAACGCCCAGACGGTGATCACCTGCAACAGCACATGGGTGCCGGCGAGCACGTCGGTCGCCTGCTTCGCGGCCGCGTTGGTGAACCAGGAAAAGCCGAGGATCAGCGCCCAGGTGCGCAGCATCAAGTCCCAGCTGAGCCCGAACATCCGCCGCAGCGCCACCGGGTCGAAGATTGACGCGATCCGCCAGACGCCGGCGGTCAGGCCGCCGCCGCGCAGTATCAAGACGGCGACATAGACCAGCCCGACGCCGGCCGCGCACCACTCCGCGATCGCCGTCGCCGCGCCGACCCCGGCGACCCCCCAGCCGAACTTCAGGACGAACACCAGATCGAGGACGATGTTGACCGCCGACAAGACCACGTGCACCGCCAACACCGCGCCGGAGCGGCCGAGCCCGATCAGCCAGCCGGTCAGCGCGAACGTCGCCAAGGCGCCCGGCGCGCCCCAGGAGCGCGCGAAAAAGTAGGCCGCCCCGGCGTCCTCGACGCCCGGTCCGCCTTGCAGCACCGCGAATCCGGCGGCGGCGATCGGCCCGCGCAGCAGCAAGATCCCGAGCCCCGCGGCCGCGCCGAGAAGGCCGGCGCGCAACAGCACGCGCTGGATTTCGGCGTCGTCGCCGGCCCCCGCGGCCTGCGCCGCGAGACCGGTCGAGCCCATGCGCAGGAAGTAGAAGCTCCAATAGAAAATGTTGAACAACAGCCCGCCGAGCGCGACCCCGCCGAGGTCCGCCGCGGTCCCGGTCGCGCCGATCACCGCCGTGTCCACGACTCCCGCCAGCGGCACCGCGGCGTTGGCGAAAATCATCGGCCAGGCGAGGCGAAGCGCGCGCTGGCGGGTGAGGGGCGCGGACGTCATCGGCGCGGAATAGGCGGCGGCGGAGGCCGAAGCAAGCCGCGCCGCGCGGGCCGGCGTTCGAATTCAAGAATGAGATTCGGCGCGCCGTTGTCCGTGATGTCCGCCGGGCCTGCGTATCCTTCGGTTTGCGGCGGCGATCATCCGGCCCGCGCCAGCCGCGTGAACAGCCGCCCTTCCGTGTGCGACAGGCGCCAGCCGGCGTGGACGAACATGCGCCCGTCGGCGAAATCGCGCGCCGCGGCGGCCTGGAGCGCGGCGACGTCCGCCGCGCCGTTCGGGAACAGGACGGCGTCGTTGGCGTCGTCCGCGTCGCCGCCGGCCGCGGCGTAGCTCGCGGCGATCGCCAGCGCGCCGTCGCGCGTGATGCCGTCCGCGAACGGGTCGTCGGACGCCAGAGCGTCGCCCCGGCCGCAGCCGGCGAGCGGCGCGGCGGAAACGGCGGCGAGGGCGGCGAGGAGGGCGCGTTTGGTCAAGGTCATGGTTCAGGCTCCGAGCCGCTGCTTGAGGTGATCGGACAGGCGCAGAGTCAAGGCGACGATGGTGAACGTCGGGTTGGCGATGCCCGACGTGGGGAACACCGAGGAACCGGCGACGTAGAGATTGTCGGCGTCGTGGGACTTGAGATCCGGGTCGACGACGCCGACCGCGGGGTCGGCGTGCATTCGGGTCGTCCCCATGTGGTGGCGCGAGGGACTGAGGAGGCCGACGATCTCGCCGCGCTCGATCGGCGCGCTGACGCGGCCGCGGCCGGCCGAGCCGAGTTCGCGCGCGAACGCCGCGACCGAGCGTTCATAGCCGTCGAGATCCGCCGCGCCGTAGACCCAGCGCAAGTGCAGCCGCGGCGTGCCCAGGGCGTCGACTTCGTCGCTCAGGGTGATGCGGCTGTCCGGGTTGGGCAGATTCTCGGTCATGAAGTAGCACCAGCAGCCGGCGCCGCCGTCGGCGTTCGCGTCGCCGCGGTCGACGCGGGTCGCCGCCTGGCGCAGGGCGCGTTCGTCGGCGTCGCCTTGCGCGTCCGTCGTTCCGATGGTGACCGTGAAGGCGGGGCTTTCGTATCGGGCCTGCCCCGCCAGCGTCGTGCCGAACACGCAGTGCGGCGCGCTCGGGTCGCGGTCGGTGTACAGGCTGAGAGATTCCGGCGGGTCGGTGACGTGAATCATCGTCCCGGCGAGGCCGTCGCCGCGGTCCTTCGAGATCGTCGCATGGCCTTGAAAATAACGCCCGAGCGCGTCCGAGCGCGCGCCGAAGCGGGCCCCGCCGCGGGCGTTTGCGGCGAGCAGCACGCGGGCGTTTTCGATCCCGCCGCAGGCGAGCACATAGACCGTTCCGCGCGCCGTGTGGCGCTTGCCGTCGAGAGTGGCGACGCCGAGGCTGTCGAGTCGCGCGCCGTCGTCGGCGAAGTTCAGGTCGACGACGTTGGCGTGCAGGTGGACGAAGATGTTCTCGGCCTCGGTGAAGCCGTAGCGGAAGTCGTCGAACTCCGGGTTGTTTCCGCGGCCGGTGACGCGGGTGTGGGCGCGCGGCAGCGAGGTGACGTGGCGGGCGCCGTTGATGTCGAGCGGCGGGCGGCCCGCGAGCCGCGGTTCGGCGAAGTCCTGGTCGAAGCGCATGATCCCGAGCAGATCGGAGGCGCGGTCGTAGTAGGGCTGCAGGTCGGCGCGGCTCATCGGCCAGCCGGAGCCCGCGATCCACGGCCGTTCCGCGAAAT
>JAJFFL010000176.1 GCA_021776705.1 Alphaproteobacteria bacterium | reverse complement strand
CAGGTTCCGGTCGTCGCCGCCCAGCACCACCAGCGTCGGCGCCTCGGACGCCGCTGCGATCGGTCCCGGGTCGAACGTCGTCACCCACGCCCAGTGCCGGCGGCCGTCCTCCGACGGAAGCGGAAAGCGCAGCGCGTCGGCCCAGGCGAAGCCCGAAATCGCGTCACGCGCGGACTGAAATTCGGCCAGCGACGCTTTGGAGTCGAGGTAGGCGAAATAGGTGTCGACGACCTCCAGACCCGCCCGCAGTTCGGCGTCCGACGCGCCGGCGTGCTCGAGGGCGAGACGGTACAGGCGCGTTTCGATCGCCCGCGGTCCCAGGCCGCCGCCGGACAGCGCCAATACGAACGCCGGCCGGGCGCCGAGGTCGATCGCCTTGAGGGCGACCCAAACGCCCTGGCTGTGGCCCCAGTACCCGATCCGGTCCTCGGGCACGCCGGTCGCGTCGGACAAGGCGGACGCCGCCGCGCGCGCGTCGCGGGCCAAATCCGCCAGCGACGCGGCGGCCCAGTCGCCGTCCGAGTCGCCGACGCCGCGCTTGTCGTAGTAGATCGCCGCGACGCCGCGCGCCGCCAGCCGTTCGGCGGACGGCCGCAACATGTCGCGGCTCGCCGGACCGCTGCCGGCGAGCAGAACCACGCCGACGACCGGCGCGACGTCGGCCGGAAGCGCCAATTCGCCCGCCAAGGCGACGTCGTTCGACGCGATGCGGATCGGCCGCGACTCCGCCGCCGCGTCCTCGATCACGGCCGGCGCGCCAGTCGCGCACGCGCCGACGAGCGCCAGCGCTCCCGCCATCATCCATTTCATGGTCGTCGCCTCCAACCGTCAGGCGCTCAGCCGATCACGCGCCGGCGGCCGCGTCTTGAACGATTGTCGCCCACCGGCCCGGCGTTGCGCCGAACGCGCCGCGCCATGCGCGCACCAGCTGCGGCTGATCGGCGAACCCGGAGCCCGACGCCGCGGCCGCGCCGTTGGCGCCGGCGCGCAACAGTTCGCCGGCCCGCTCCAAGCGCTTCAGCGTGCGGTAGTCCTGCGGGCTGACGCCCCAGGCGCGGCGAAACGCCTGCGCCAAAGTCGCGCGGTGCACGCCGGCGTCTCGCGCCACGTCGCCGACCCGGGCCGACGCGGCGTCGGCGTCGAACGCGCGGCGAGCTTCGATCAGCCACGCTTCCGGCTCCGCCGCGTCGCCGCGCCGCGCCGCCGCGTCGAACGTCGCCGCCATCTCCCGCCGCGCCAACCAGTCCGAGGCCGGCGTGTCGACGCGCCGGGCGCGCTGAAGCGCCGCCGCGCAGACCTCCGCGAGTCGCGGAACCGGCTCAAGCCGCTCGCCGAACGACGACGTCGTCGCGCCGCGCCACTCGGCGACGACGCAGATCGCGCCGTCGGAGTCGGCGTGGACGCGGTGCGCGGCGCCGGGCGCGTCGAACCGGGCCACACCGGCGGACAGCCGCCGCCGCCCGTTCGGCTGGGCGGCGTCCTCGAAGGCGCCGGCGATGACGACGCAGGCGTGCGCCGCGGCGTGACGGTGGGTCGGCGCGGCGTCCGTGAAGGCGAGCTCCACGACGTCGACGATCGGTGCGGCGGCGTCCGGCGTCACCTCGGCGTCCCCTCTTGCGACGGCGAACGCGATTTTAGGCGCCGCCGCCCGGCGCGCCAGTTACGATGCGGTCATGGGGCTCACACCGCCCCTGTCTGGGTCTTGAGGTAGGCCGCCTCTTCCGGCGTGTCGGCGCGGCCGAGCGCTGCGTTGCGGGTCGGGAAGCGGCCGAAGCGGTCGATCACCGCCTTGTGCGCCTCGGCGTGCCCGCGGTTGCCCTCGAGGCCCGGGCCGGCGAACAGCGCCACCGACCGCTCCTGGTCCGCCGCGTCCTCGGAATGCATGAACGGCATATAGAGGAACGCCCGCCGCGTCGGCGCCAACGCCGCGTCGTGGCGGCGCGCGATCGCGGCGTCGGCCAGAGCCCGGGCGGCGGTGTCCTGGGCGTAGGCGCGCGGATCGCCGCGGTGAAGATTGCGCGAGAACTGGTCGAGCACGATCACCGCCGCGAGGGCGGTCTCCGGCGCGCCGAGCCAGGACGGGTCGACGCCGTCGGAGAGGCGCGCGTGAAGCTCGCCGAACCGCTCGCGCACGGTCGCGTCGACGTCCGCGCTCGTACGCCACCAGTCGGCGGGCTTCAGTTCGTCGAACCAAAACGCCAAAACGCCGGCGGCATGTTTTTCAATCGTCATCATCGCGGCGACCTTGGAACCCGAGGGCGAGTCGTTCAACGCCGAAAATCCGCCATTCATCGACGCCGCCTTGGCCGCCGCGGCGGCGTCGCGACCTTCTTGGGTCCGGGCAGCGACAGGACGGGGCGGGGCATGGCGGAACTGGCGGGACCGATCGGATCGACCGATCGCGTCGGATCGATGGACGTGTTGCGGGGCTTCGCCCTGTTCGGCGTCTTGTGGATGAACATCGTCGGCTTCGCCTACCCGTTCGGCGCCTACTTCAACCCGGTCTACATGGGCGCGCCGACGCACGCGGAGCTCGCCGTCTGGGTGTTTTCGGATCTGTTCGTCGAAGGCGCGATGCGGACTCTGTTTTCGATCCTGTTCGGCGCCGGAGCCTACGTCGTGATTTCACGCGCCGAAGCGAAAGACCCGTCGACCGCGGCCGACATCTATTACCGCCGCTGCCTCGGCCTGATCCTGTTCGGCGTCGTCCACGCCTATCTGCTGTTGTGGTTCGGCGACTTCTTGTACCTCTACGGACTGATCGGACTGCTGCTCTATCCTTTGCGCAACCTGAAACCGGCGATGCTGCTGGCGGTCGCCGCGCTGTTCGTCGGCGTGATGACCTACAAGAACGTCTCCGGCTATCTCGACGCCCGCCAGGATCACGGCGCGTACGTTTCGGCGCTGGCGCTCCAGGACGCCGGCGAAGATCTCGACGAGGACCAGGAGCGCAGTCTGCGCAGCTGGGAGCGGCGCGAAGAGTTCCGGCAGCCGCCGGCCGACGCCTACGCGCGCGACGTCGCCGCCTATCAGGGTTCGTACGGCGACATCTTCACGTTCGTGAAACCGCTGGTTCGGCGGCTGCAGTCGAGCGTCGTCTACGACCATCAGCTCTGGGACATCGCCGGCATGATGCTGCTCGGCATGGCGCTGTTCAAACTCGGCGTGTTCCACGGCCGTCTGCCGGCCGCGACCTACGCGGCGATGGCGGTGATCGGCGTCGGCGGCGCGCTCGCCGTCAACGGCTACGAGGTCAAGCTGCACCTCGATTCAGGCTTCAGCGCCCTCGCCAACGCCCAGGCGCGGGCGACGTACGACGTCGGCCGCATCGGGCTGGCGGTCGGCTACATCGGCGTGTTCATGCTGGCGCTCAAGGCCGGTCTCGTGCGGCGGCTGTTCGCCCCCGTCGCCGCCGCCGGACGCATGGCTTTGACCAACTACGTGTCGCACTCGATTTTCGGCGCCGTGATTTTTTACGGCTTCGGCTTCGGGCTGTTCGCGCAGACGCCGCGCAACGAACTGTACTACTTCGTCGCCGGGATCGTCGCGTTCCAGCTGGTCTTCAGCGTCGTCTGGCTGCGCCTGGCGCCGTACGGGCCGTTGGAATGGCTGCTGCGGGCGTTCGCCTATTGGACGGTGCGGCTGCGGCCCGCCGCGCCCGCGCCGCGGAGTTGACCGGCGGCGGCGAGAAGCGTTTCTGCCGTGCATGCCCGCCGTCGACCTCCTCGACCTGCCGCCCGAAGGCGCGCTTCTCGGCCTCGACCCGGGAACCAAGACGATCGGCGTCGCCGTCTCCGACCCGACGCGGGTGATCGCGTCGGGACTTGAAACCGTGCGCCGGGACAAGTTCGCCGCCGACGCGGCGCGGATCTTCGCCCTCTACGACGGCCGCGGCTGCGCCGGGATCGTGATCGGTCTGCCGGTCAACATGGACGGTTCGGAGGGACCGCGGGCGCAGTCGGTGCGGGCGTTGGCCCGCAACTTGACGACCGTGCGCGACGTGCCGGTGGCGTTCTGGGACGAGCGCTGGTCGACCGCCGGGGCCGAGCGGATCCTGATCGAGGCCGACGCCAGCCGCGCCCGGCGCAAGCAGGTGATCGACGCCGCCGCCGCCGCCTACATCCTCCAAGGCGCCTTGGACCGCTTGAAATCCAACGCGTGAGGCCGGTCGCGACAGCTTGACCCAGGCGCAGGTGGCCAGTCACGCGTCGCCGGATTAGGCTCGCCGCCTCGAATTCAGTCGATGACAAGCAGGACAGGGTAAATTCATGAGAAAACTGGCGGCGGTCGCGCTCGCGACGGCGTTCACGGCGACGGGGTGCCAAACGACGGGCCTGGGCGGGCCTCTGCCGGACGGCGTGAGCCTGGTCGAACGCGTTCAAAAACGCGGCGACGACATCGTCATCCCGTACTCCAAGTACGAACTCGACAACGGCCTCACGGTCATCCTGCACGAGGACGACTCCGACCCGCTGGTTCACGTCGACGTCACCTACCACGTCGGCTCGGGCCGCGAAGATCCGGGCAAGTCGGGCTTCGCCCACTTCTTCGAACACATGATGTTCCAGGGCTCGGAGAATGTCGGCGACGAACAGCACTTCCGCATCGTGCAGGAATCCGGCGGCACGCTGAACGGCACGACCAACACCGACCGCACCAACTACTTCGAGACCGTGCCGGCCAATCAGCTCGAAAAGATGATTTGGCTCGAAGCCGACCGCATGGGTTTCCTGTTGCCGGCGGTGACGCAGGAGAAGTTCGAAGTCCAGCGCGAAACCGTGAAGAACGAGCGCGGCCAGAACTACGACAACCGCCCCTACGGCCTCCTGCGCGAGCGCGTGAACGAGGCGCTGTTCCCGGAAGGCCATCCTTATTCGTGGCTCACCATCGGCTACATTGAAGACCTCAATCGCGCCGACTTGAACGACCTGAAGAAGTTCTTCCTGCGCTGGTACGGGCCCAACAACGCCACGCTCACCATCGGCGGCGACCTCGACAAGCGCCAGACGCTGGAATGGGTGGTGAAGTACTTCGGCTCGATCCCGCGTGGTCCCGACGTGGCCGATCCGGTCTTTGAACCGGTGTCGCTCGACGCCGATCGCTACATCTCGATGGAAGACAACGTCGCCTTGCCGCTGGTGCAGATCGTCTGGCCGACGGTGCACCGCTTCCACCCCGACGAGGCGCCGCTCGACGTCTTGATGTCGATCATGGGCACGGGCCGCACGTCCTTGCTCTACAAGAACCTCGTCAAAGACGGCGACGCGGTGCAAGCGACCGCCGGGCACGGCTGTCAGGAGTTGTCCTGCCAGTTCACGCTGACGGCGCTGCCGAACCCGGCGAGCGGCAAGTCGCTCGCCGAGCTTGAACGTGTGATGCGTGAGAGCTTGGTCGAATTCGAAGCCCGCGGCGTCCAAAACGACGACCTTATCCGCACCAAGCAGAACATCGTCTCGGGCATCATCTTCGGTCTCGAAAGCGTGTCGGGCAAAGTCTCCAACCTCGCCAATTTCGCGACCTTCGCCGACACGCCGAACTACACGGCCGAGGAAATCGCCCGCTACGAGCGCGTCACCAAGGACGACGTGATGCGGGTGTACGAACAGTACGTCAAAGGCAAGCACGCCGTCGTCATCAGCATCGTCCCGAACGGCCAAGGCGACGCGATCGCGCGCGAAGACACCTGGGAGCGCTACGAGCGCACGATCCCGGACAACGCGACCGTCACCGAGGCCGGACTCGAACTGCGCGAACCGGTCGACGACTTCGACCGCACCGCGGAACCGCCCGCGTCCGACGACAACCCGGCGATCACCCTGCCGCGGATCTGGCACGCCTCGCTCGACAACGGGATCGAAGTGCTGGGCGCGGTCAACGACGAAACGCCGACGTCGGCGGTCGCCATCCGCATCGAAGCCGGCCAGCGCCATGAACCGCTCGCCAAGCTCGGCCTGGCGTCGCTGACGGCGCAGATGATCAACGAGGCGACGGAGTCGTCGACCAACGAAGACTTGTCGAACCGGCTGCAAAAGCTCGGGTCGTCGATCTCGGTCAATTCCGACGACCGCTTCACCACCGTGATCGTCCGCAGCCTGTCGGAAAACCTCGCCGAGACGCTGGAGATCGCGGCGGAGCGGATCCTGACGCCGAAATTCGACCAAGCCGACTTCGACCGCCTGAAGAGTCAAACGCTGCAAGGCATCGAGCAATCCAAAACCCAGGCGTCCACCACCGCGAGCGAGGTCTTCGAGACGCTCGTCTACGGCCGGGACAACAACTTCGCCCACCCGGACGTCGGGCGCGCCGAAACCGTGACGGAGATCAGTCTCGACGACGTGAAGGCCTTCTATGACGAGCACTTCACCGGCGGCGCGGCGGCGATCATCGCGGTGAGCGACGTGTCGCGCGCCGACATGCTGGACGCCCTGTCCGTCCTCGGCGCCTGGGGCGGCGTCGCGGCGCCGGCGCTGGACGCCAAGCCGCTGCCGGACCTCGCGGCCGGCACGCTCTACCTCGTCGACAAGCCCGGCGCGGCGCAGTCGGAGATTCGCATCGGCGTGCGCGCCATGCCTTACGACGCCTTCGACGCCTACTACCGCTCCAGCCTGATGAACTTCGCGCTTGGCGGTTCGTTCTCGAGCCGCATCAATCTCAACCTGCGCGAGGACAAGGGCTACACTTACGGCGCTCGGGCGTTCTTCAACGGCGACGACAAGTACGGCTGGTACCGCGCCCAGGCCGGCGTCCGCACCGACGCCACCGCCGCCTCGATCGTCGAGTTCGTCATGGAGATCACGGACTACGCCGCTGAAGGAATCACGCCGCAGGAGCTCGCGTTCACGAAGCGGGCGATCGGCCAGGCCGACGCGCGCCGCTACGAGACGCCGTTCCAGAAGCTCTCCATCCTCGGCAACATCGTGACGTACGATCTCCCGGACGATTTCATCACGCGCCAGAACGAGATCCTGGCCGCGATCGAGAAGCCGGAAATCGACGCGCTCGCGAGCGCGCATCTGCCGATCGACGACATGATCCTCGTCGTCGTCGGGGACAAGTCCGTGATTCTCGACGGCCTGCAGGGCCTCGGCTATCCGATCGTGGAGCTCGACGCGGACGGCGAACGGCTCTGACGTTCAACGCCGCTGTTCGTCGTGTCTGGACGAACGGCGGCGTTTCCACGACAAGCGCGGTAGCCGGCGGCGCACGCGCGTCCCGGACATCAAATCCGCGTCACAAATCGTCGCGGCGCAACCATCGGCGCTTGCTCTCGGCTTATCGATTAGCGATAAGCAAGCCGCAGGCGCGGCGACTCCGCGCCGCGTGTCGTACATTTGGGGAGACATCCATGCGATCGGCCATCGGCCTTTTCAGCGCCGGCGTCGCGGCGGCCACCTTGGCCGCGACCGCGCACGCGCAAGCGCCCGAACTCAATCTCGCCTACGAAAAATTTCAACTCGACAACGGCCTGACCGTGATCGTGCACGAGGACCGCAAGGCCCCCGTGGTGGCGGTGTCGATCTGGTACCACGTCGGCTCCAAGGACGAGCCGACCGGCAAGTCGGGCTTCGCGCATCTGTTCGAACATCTGATGTTCAACGGCTCGGAGAACTACGACGACGATTGGTTCGGCCCGTTCGAGGAAGTCGGCGCCACCGGCATGAACGGCACCACCTGGCTCGACCGCACCAACTATTTCCAAACCGTGCCGACGCCGGCGCTCGACATGGCGCTGTGGATGGAGTCCGACCGCATGGGCCATCTGCTCGGCGCGGTCTCCCAAGACAAGCTCGACGAGCAACGCGGCGTCGTGCAAAACGAAAAACGCCAGGGCGACAACCAGCCCTACGGCCGCGTGAACTACAATCTCTATGAGGGCCTGTTCACGCCCGACCACCCCTACCACCACTCCACCATCGGTTCGATGGCGGACCTCGACGCGGCCTCGCTCGAGGACGTGCAGCAGTGGTTCAAGGACTACTACGGCCCCAACAACGCGATTTTGGTCATCGCCGGCGACATCGACGCCGAGACCGCGCGCGCCAAGGTCGAAACGTATTTCGGCGACATCCCAGCCGGCCCCGAGGTCGACCGTTGGGAAGCCTGGATCCCGGTGCGCGACGCCGACACCCATGAAATCCAATTCGACGAAGTGCCGAGCGTGCTCGCCAACCGCGCCTGGGCCGTCCCGGGCCGGTCGACGCGCGACAAGGCGTTGCTCGACCTCGCCGCCGCCGTGCTCGCGACGGGCAAGAATTCGCGCCTGTACAAGGACCTGATCTACGAAAAGCAGGTCGCCACGAACGTCAACTTCGGCATCACCCCGTTCGAGATCGCCTCGGTCGCCGACTTGTCGGTGACCTTGAAGCCGGACGTCGACGCGTCCGTCGCCAGCGAATCCATGGACCGGATCGTCGCCGAATTCATCGCCGGCGGACCCACCGCCGCGGAGCTGGAACGCGCCCGCGCCGGCATCAACGCCAACACCGTCCGCGGACTCGAGCAGGTCGGCGGCTTCGGCGGCAAGGCCGTGACCCTCGCCCAAGGCGAGCTCTACGCCGACGATCCGCTGTTCATTCAGACCTACCTGGACTGGATCAACGCCGCGACTCCGGCCGACGTGCAGGCCGCCGCGGCCCGCTGGCTGGCCTCCGGCCATCACCAAGTCGACGTCGTGTCGGCCGGCGACTATTCGAACGCCGAGGAAGGCGTCGACCGTTCGACCGGAATTCCCGACGTGCCGGACGAGCTGCCGGAGCTGTCGTTCCCGGAAATTCAGACCGCGGAACTGCGCAACGGCATGCAGGTCGTGCTCGCCGAACGCCACGCCGTGCCGATCGTGCAGCTGTCGATGCAGTTCGACGCCGGCTACGCGGCCGACTTCAACACCAAGCTCGGCGTCGCCTCTTTCGCGATGTCGATGCTGGACGAGGGCACGAAGTCGCACGACGCGCTGGCGCTTGCGGCGGAAGCCGAGCGTTTGGGCGCCAACCTCACCACCGGCTCCAACCTCGACATGTCGTCGGTCAACCTCAACGCCTTGAAGTCCAACCTTGAACCGTCGATCGACCTGTGGGCCGACGTGATCCGAAATGCGGCGTTCCCCGAAGAGGAGATCGAACGTCTGCGCACCCGCTGGATCGCCAACATCGAGCAGGAAAAGTCCAACCCGGTGCAGCTCGCGCTGCGGCTGTTGCCGCCGGCGATCTACGGCGCCGGCCACGCCTACGGCGTGCCGTTCACCGGCACGGGCACGGCGGATTCGGTCAACACGATCACCCGCCAGGACCTGACGACGTTCAAAAATGTCTGGCTGCGTCCGGACAACGCGACGATCTTCGTCGCTGGCGACGCCACCATGGACGAGATCCTGCCGATCCTCGAACGCGCGTTCCGCGGCTGGAACGCGCCGCGCTCGGCGCTGCCGGAGAAGACCATCGTCGACGTGGCGCTGCCCGACCGGCCGCGGGTCGCGATCATCGACAAGCCGGGCTCGCCGCAGTCGCTGATCCTCGCCGGTCATGTGGCGCCGCCGTCCGGCGCCGACAACGACATCGCCATCAACGCGATGAACGACGTGCTCGGCGGCCAGTTCTCCGCCCGGGTCAACATGAACCTGCGCGAGGACAAATCCTGGGCCTACGGCGCCTACACCTTCCTGCAGGACGCCCGCGGCCAGCGCCCGTTCATGGTCTACGCCCCGGTGCAAAGCGACCGCACCGGCGACAGCCTCAAGGAGCTGGTCAAGGAGCTCAACGACATCAACGCCGAGCGCAAGGTGTCGGACGAGGAGTTCCGCCGCGCGGTGAAGCTGAACACCAACGCCTTGCCGGGACAGTTTGAGACCGCGGGCGCGGTGCTCAACTCCCTGACCACGTCGTCGCGCTTCGGCCGGCCGCTCGACTACGCCTCCTCGATCAAGCAGCGCTACGACGCGCTGGCGCTTGACGATCTGCGCGGGGCCTCCGCCGAAGTGGTCAACCCGAACAGCCTGATCTGGGTGATCGTCGGCGACCGGGCCGAGATCGAGCAGCAGGTGCGCGACGCCGGCATCGCCGAGGTCGAAATCTGGACGCCCGACGGCCCGCCGTCCGGCGGCTGACGGACCGTTGTCCTACCTAATGAAGCCCCCGCCCGGTTCCGGGCGGGGGCTTTTTCTTGCGCCCGACGCCCGGGGCGCGCTATCGGGGCGCGACCTGTGATGACGCGCGCCGCTCCCTACCGTTTTCCCCACCGCCACCTTTTGGGGATCGAGGGCCTCAACCGGCTCGACGCCGAGGCGATTCTGACCCGCGCCGAAAAGTACGTCGCGGTCAGCCGGCGGACGGAGAAAAAGGAGTCGGTGCTGCGCGGCCGGACGCAGATCAATCTGTTCTTCGAAGCCTCGACGCGCACCCAGAGCTCGTTCGAGATCGCCGGCAAGCGCCTCGGCGCCGACGTCATGAACATGTCGGTGACGACGTCGTCGGTGGCCAAGGGCGAGACCCTGCTCGACACCGCGGCGACGCTGAACGCCATGCGCCCCGACTTGCTGGTGGTGCGCCACGGCGCGTCCGGGGCCGCCAACCTGCTGGCCCAGAAAGTCGGCTGCGCGGTCGTCAACGCCGGCGACGGGGCCCATGAACACCCCACTCAGGCGCTGCTCGACGCCTTGTCGCTGACCCGCCGGCTGGGAAGCCTGGAGGGCGTCACGGTCGCCATCGTCGGCGACATCCGCCACAGCCGGGTGGCGCGCTCGAACGTCATTCTGTTGCAGCTCCTCGGCGCGCGGGTGCGCCTCGCCGGGCCGGCGACGCTGTTGCCGCTGGGCGCGGGCGACTGGGGGGCGACGGTGTTCGACGCCCTCGAACCGGCGCTCGAGGGCGCCGACGTGGTGATGATGTTGCGGCTGCAACTGGAACGCATGCACGGCGCCTTCGTGCCGTCGATGCGGGAATACTTCCGCTTTTGGGGTCTCGACTCGGCCAAGCTCGCGCGCGCCAAGCCCAACGCCCTGATCATGCACCCCGGACCGATGAACCGCGGCGTCGAGATCGCCTCCAACGTCGCCGACGACCCGGAGCGCTCGCTGATCACCGACCAGGTCGAAATGGGAGTCGCCGTGCGCATGGCGGTGCTCGACATCCTGGCCGAAAACGCGCCGCCGCCGGTGACCAACGCATGAGCGCGCGACGATACACGATCTGCGGCTCGCCGGCGGCGGACCGGTCGCCGCGAAAGGACCGCCGCCAATGACGACGCGCACGCTGATCGCCAACGCGCGCGTCGTCGATCCGGCCCGCGGCCGCGAGTCGGAGGGCTGGCTCCTCCTCGACGGCGACACCATCGCCGACCTCGGCGACGGGCCGGCGCCCGACGTCGACGGCGCCGACGTCGTCGACGCCGCCGGCCGCGTCGTCTGTCCCGGCCTCATCGACCTGCGCGTCAACGCCGGCGAGCCCGGCGCCGAGCACAAGGAGACGCTCGCCACCGCCAGCGCCGCGGCGGCGGCCGGCGGCGTCACCTCCGTCGTCGTCACCCCGGAGACCAAGCCGACGATCGACGACCCGGCGCTGATCGACTTCTTGATGCGCCGCGCGCGCGACACCGCCGCGGTCCGCGTCCACCCGGCGGCGGCCCTGACCAAGGGACTCGCCGGGACTGAGATCGCCGAGATCGGCCTGTTGCGCGACGCCGGGGCGGTGATGTTTTCGAACGGCCCGCGGCCGCTCGCCGACGCCGGCTTGATGCGCCGCGCCCTGCTCTACGCCCGCGGCCTCGGGGCGCTCGTCGCGGTGCGTCCGGAAGACGCCGCCCTCGCCGGCCGCGGCGTCGCCCACGAAGGCGACTACGCCGCCCGCCTCGGGCTTGAGGGCGTCCCGGTCCTCGCCGAACGCGTGCAGATCGAGCGCGACGCCGCGATCGCGGCGGACGCCGGGGCGCGGTTGCTGTTCGATCAGGTGTCGAGCGCCGCCGGCCTCGCCGCCCTGGCGCGCGCGAAGGCCGACGGGGCGCCGGTGTCGGCGTCGGTGTCGGCGTTTCATCTCGCCCTCAACGATCTCGACGTCGGCGACTACCGCACCTACGCCCGCCTGTCGCCGCCGCTGCGCGCCGAACACGACCGCGACGCCCTGATCCATGCGCTCAAGGACGGCTTGGTCGACGTCGTCGTGTCCGCCCACGACCCGCAGCCGCCGGAAGACAAGCGCCTGCCGTTCGCCGAAGCGACGCCGGGCGGCGTCGGACTCGAGACCTTGCTCAGCGTGCTGCTCGGCCTGGTGCACGACGAGCGCATGAGCCTGGCCGAGGCCTTGCGCCCGGCGACCGTCGCCCCGGCGGAGCTGCTCGGCCTGCCGCAGGGCCGCCTCGCCAAGGGCGCGCCCGCCGACGTGATCCTGGTCGACGCCGGCGCGCCCTGGGTCTGCAAGTCGGAAGACCTGCGCTCGCTGTCCAAGAACACGCCGTTCGACGAGCGCCGCTTGCAGGGCCGCGCGCTCAAGACCTGGGTCGCCGGCCGTGTCGTCTTCGACCGCGCGGCCGTCGGCCGATGACCGTCGTCTTTTTTCAATTCTTCTTCGCGGCGCTCGGCGGCTATCTGCTCGGCGCGATCCCGTTCGGCCTGGTGCTGACCCGCGCCGCCGGCCTCGGCGACATTCGCGACATCGGCTCGGGCAACATCGGCGCGACCAACGTGCTGCGCACCGGCCGCAAGGATCTGGCGCTCGCCACCCTCGTCCTCGACGCCGGCAAAGCCGGTGTCGCGGCGCTGCTCGGCGGCTGGCTGCTGGGGCCGGTGTTCGGCATGGTCGCCGGGTTTTTCGCCTTCACCGGCCACCTTTACCCGGTGTGGCTGGCGTTCAAGGGCGGCAAGGGCGTGGCGACGTTTTTCGGCACCCTTCTGGTGGTGTCATGGCCGGTCGGGCTGGGCGCCGGGATCGTGTGGCTGATCGCCGCCGGCCTGTCGCGCTACTCCTCGCTCGGCGCGCTGGTCGCGGCGGCCGCGGCGCCGATCCTCGGATTCGCGCTGCTGAAGCCCTACGTCGCGCTGCTGTCGATCGCCCTCGGCCTGCTCATCGTCTGGAAGCACCGCGGCAACATCGACCGGCTGCGCAAGGGCGAGGAGCCGAAAATCGGGACCGCGGTCAAATGACCCCGCGGCCGCTCGACGAGCGCGAACGGGTGGCGTGGCTGCGCCTGGCGCGCACCCGCGGCGTCGGGCCGGTGACGTTTCACCAGCTGATCGCCCGCTACGGCGACGCGGCCGACGCGATCCAGGCCCTGCCCGGGCTCGCCCGGCGCTCCGGCGGCCGGCCGCCGAAAATTCCGAGCGCCGACGCCGTCCGCCACGAACTCGACGCCCACGACCGCATCGGCGCCCGCGTCCTCGCCGCCGTCGAACCGGAGTTTCCCGACCTTCTCCGCGCTCTCGACCCGCCGCCGCCGACGCTCAGCGTGCTCGGCGACGCGTCGCTGCTGGCGCGCCCGAGCGTCGCCCTGGTCGGATCGCGCAACGCCTCCGCGGTCGGGCGCCGCTTCGCCCACGACATGGCGCGCGCCCTCGGCGCCTCCGGCCACGTCGTGGTCTCCGGCCTGGCGCGCGGCGTCGACGGGGCGGCCCACGCCGGCGCGCTGGAGACCGGCACCGTCGCGGTCGTCGCCGGCGGCGTCGACCACGTCTATCCGCCTGAGCACGCCGACTTGCACGCGGCGATCGCGGCCCGCGGCGCGGTGGTCTCGGAGACGCCGCTTGCGGTCGCCCCGACGGCGCGCGACTTTCCGCGCCGCAACCGCCTGATATCCGGCTTGGCGCTGGGCGTCGTCGTGATCGAGGCGGCGGAGCGCTCGGGCTCGCTGATCACCGCCCGGTTCGCCGGTGAGCAAGGCCGCGAGGTGATGGCCGCGCCGGGCTCGCCGCTCGACCCGCGGGCGAAGGGCTCCAACCGTCTGATCCGCGACGGCGCCGCCCTGGTGGAATGCGCCGACGACGTGCTCGACGTCTTGAACGCGACCGCCCTGCGCCCGGCGCGCGAACCGGCGCCCGACCTGTTCGCCGCCCTGTCGGCCGCGCCCGGCGCGGACGGCGACGCGTTGCGCGAGCAG
>JAJFFL010000175.1 GCA_021776705.1 Alphaproteobacteria bacterium | reverse complement strand
ACGCCGCGTTCGGCGACGCGGCGACGATGACCTACTGGTCCGGCCCGCCGTTGGCGACCGTCGCTGAAACCCGCGCTCAGCTGGCGGCGTGGGCGGCGCATCCCGAGTCGCCGCAATGGACGATCTTCGACGCCGGCGGCGCCGCGCTCGGCCGCGTCACCCTGGTGCGCACGGCGCCGGACGTCGCCGACGCGGGGATCATCCTCACCCCCGCCGCGCGCGGGAAGGGGGTGGCGCTCGCGGCCTTGAACGCGGCCCTGGCCTACGGCTTCGGCACCCTGAGCCTGACCCGGGTCAGCGCCGACATCGATCCCGACAACGCCGCCTCGATTCGGCTGTTCGAGCGTGCGGGGTTCCGGCTCGAGCGCCGACTCACGGCCGCCTGGACGACCCACATCGGCGTCCGCGACAGCTTGATCTTCGCCTTGCGGCGCTGACTCGGCGCGGGCCTTGCTTTCCGAACCCCGACATTTTCGCGTACAGCGGGCGCGCCATGACCCAGTCCGACCTCAAGCAAAAGAATTTCGTGTTCGTCGCCGGGCTCGCCCGCTCGGGCACCTCGGCGTTCGCGGAGCTGTTGTGCGCCCACTCCGAGATGATCGTCGGCAATGAGCGCTTCTACAATTGGGCCGAGTACGAGCACATCGCCAAGCTGACGCCGGCGGCGTTCGAAAAGGACGTGTTCCTGTTCCCGACGCCGGACGAGACCCACAACCACGTCTGGAACGACGGCAGCCCGTACCAGCTCCATCTTCTGTCCAAGTACGACGGCGCCAAGGTCCTCGGCGACAAGGTTCCGCATTACTTTTACCACACGGAATATCTGCTTACGGAGTTTCCCAACGCCAAGCTGATTTTCCTCACCCGCAACGTCTTCGACTGCGCCGCCTCGTGGCAAAAACGCCGCGACGACGCGATCGACGACATTTGGATGGCCGACCACGCCAAGGCGGTCGCGTTCTGGAACCAGGCGCACCGGTCGATGCTTGAACAAGTGGCCGCCTGGCCGGGGCGCATCGGCGTGGTGTCGTACGAGCGGCTCTACGCCTATTCGCCCGGCTGTCTGAACGCGATCCTGAACTGGCTCGACGTGACGCCCGGCGATCAGGCGGCTTTCACCTGGTACCGAAAGGCGACGCGCGACTGGATGGCGCGCTGGGCGGCGCCGCGTCACTTGACGCCCGAGCAGCGCGCCCACGTCGCCGAACAGGCGGAACCGGATCTGCGCCGGGTCCTGATCGACCAGGCGGAGATCGCCTGACCCGTGTCACCGGTCGCAGAACACGTGCAGCCTGCTGATCAAACAATGAACTCTTCGAGGTTCCGAAACCTCGCCGACCATCTTGGTTAAACTAGATTAAAGTCAGAATGTCGCACCCATGATGTGATCCCAGGTCTTGAACATCCGTTCCTTGGGGAGACACCGATCATGGTCACCAACGTTCCGCCGCCGCCTCCGCCGCCGCCGCCGCCGCCGCCGCCGCCGCCGCCGCCTCCGCCGCCGCCGCCGCCGCCGCCGCCGCCGCCGCCGCCTCCGCCGCCGCCGCCGCCGCCTCCGCCGCCGCCGCCGCCTCCGCCGCCGCCGCCGCCGCCGCCGCCGCCGCCGCCGCCGCCGCCGCCTCCGCCGCCGCCGCCGCCTCCGGGCGACGGATCGGGGAACACGCCGGGATTCTGGAAGAATCACGCGTCGATCTTCGAGCAGGAGACGGGGTCGAACCACGGCGACAGCTACGAAGACATCTTCGGCGTCGACGTCGTCGGCTCGAAGAAAGTGTCGGACGATCCGACCCTCTACGAGGCCCTCGCGGCCCGTGGGGGCGGGGAAGCCGCTCTGTTGCGCGCCTCCACCGCCGCGTGGGCGAACGCGATGAGCGACGACACCAACTACACCTACATCGGCCTCGACACGGACGACGATCTCCAAGCGCTCCTGGAAACCATCGACTTGAACAACGACGGATTCCTGAATGCGGCCGAGATCATCAACGCCGTGCGGGACGTCTACGACGCGGGGTCCGCGCTCACCGACAACCTCGACTGGGGCGACGTGAAGGACCTCGCCGACGCGCTCGACGACATGAACAATCTGCCGAGCGTGGAGGCGTCCGACTTCTTGCTTTGACGGTCTCAGGCCCGGCGCGCTCTTCGGGGCGCGCCGGGACCGGACGTGTCAGCCCGGCGTCTTCGGACGCCGGGTTTTTCTGGGCGAGCGGTCCCGGCGCCGGCGCGCGCGGCGGTTCCGGCGGTCCGAGCGGCCGTTCGAACGGCGCGGACGGCCTCCGCGAGGGGGGCAAGCGGGGCGCTTGTCCCCGGGCTTGTCCCGCAAAACCCGGAACCGATTCACACCGCCGCCGACTCACCCTAGCGTCCCGTTGATTCGGCCGCCGCTCGAGGATTTCGCCCATGGACGTGATTTTCGCCTCCAGCCTGCTCATCGCCGCCGCGACCGCCGGAATCGCGCTCGGCGCCGGCGGCGCGACGGTCATGTTCGTCGCCCCGACAGCGTTCAAAAAGCTCGACTATTCGCGCGCCGACAGCCTTGTGCGGCGGCTGCTTCAGGCCGGCCTGCCGTGGATCGCCGGTTTCGCCGCGGGCGGCGCGGCGTTCGCGATCGTGGGCACGTCGATCGGCGCCGCGATCATGCTGTTTCTCGCCGCCTCGGGGATGATGATCGCCCGTTTCGCCTTGAATCCCTTGCCGAGCAAGAAACGCGTGCCGGGCGTGCGGCGGCGCTACAAGCAGCAACGAATCGTCGCCCTGTGGACGACCACCGCGTTGCTGCTTTTGTTCCCGGCGGCGGTCGCCGCCATGGTGATCGGAATCTGACTCAAACGCCGACGTCCGGATTTTTCAGGATCGCCGCCACATCGAGGGTGGCGTGGTGTCCCAAGGCGTCGAAATTCTCCGCGATCCACGCCTCCGCGGCGGCGCGGCCCTTGCCGAAGAGCTCTTCGAAAAAGGCCACGTCGGCGCTCATCCGCGACGACGACCCGTAGGCCATCAAGACCGCGCCGCCGTCGATGCGGTGGGTCAGGATTTTCTTGTGGCGCGTGCCCTCGAGCCGGCCTTCATCGATCAGTCGGGTCACGAACGCGATGTTGCGGAATTCCCGCATCAGACTGGCGTTGAAGGTGACTTCGCGAACCCGATCCATGATCTCAGGGGCCGACTTGGGGATTCCAGGGCGCTCGATGGGGTTGATCTGGACGACGATCACGTCGCGGCTCTCGCTTTCGTAGAAAAACGGGAACAGCGGCGGATTGCCGACGAAGCCGCCGTCCCAATAGGCCTGGCCGTCGATCTCGACGGCGTGGAACAGGAACGGCAGGCAGGCCGACGCCATGACATGGTCGGCGGTGAGTTCGGAGCGCTTGAAGATGCGGGTGCGGCCGGACTCGACATTGGTCGCGGCGACGAAGATTTGAATCTTGTCGCACGTCTGCACCTGCTCGAAGTCGATCAGCGAATTGAGCAGGTCGCGCAACGGATTCAGGTTCATGGGGTTGAGGTCGTAGGGGCTCATCAGCCGCGACCAGGCGTCCGTCCAAAGCGGGCGCCAGTCTTTCATGCCCCAGGTCCGAAGGAAGGTGACGAGGGGGTCGGCGAGGCGGCCGCCCGACATCGTGCTGTCGGCGACCCCGGTCCAGAACCGCCGCAAGCAGGCGCGCGCCCCTTGGCGGCCGTCGTTGACGAGCCCTTCGGCCACGGCGGCGGCGTTCATCGCCCCGGCGCTGGTGCCTGAGATCGCTTCAATTTCGAGCCGCGCGTCCTCGAGGACGGCGTCCAGCACCCCCCACGTGAAGGCCCCGTGCGCGCCGCCGCCTTGAAGCGCCAGGTTGATGCGTTTCGGTTTCGCCGCCATGGACTCGTGTCTCGCCCGCCTCAGGTGGTTGGAAAACGGGCGGTAACACGAGACCGGCGCAGCGCGCCACGGTTGATCGCGGCCCGGACCGGCGTCAGGATCACGGCTCCGCGCAAAGGGGACACGGCGCCATGAACGAAGAGCTCTCCACGTTTCTCGCCCCGCTCAGCGAACGCATGAACAACGAATTCGGCACCGCGGTGCAATCGTTCGCGTCGGGCGCGCCGACGTTTGCGGTGCATCTCGGCGTCACCCTGCTGATCCTGTGGCTCGGCGTCTCGGTGTACAGCTTCCTGACGCCGTTCAACGAGGCCAAGGAGATCAAGCGCGGCAACCCGGCCGCGGCCGTGGCGCTCGGCGGGATCATCGTCGCCTTGTCGATTCCGTTGGCGGCGGTGATGGCGACGTCGATCAACTGGGCCGACATCGTGGTCTGGGGCGTCGCGACCTTGTTCGTGATGCTGTTCGTGCTGCGCGTCGTCGATCTGTTCTTGTCGAACGTGCCGAAACGGATCGCCAACGGGGAGGTCGCCTCCGCCGTGCTGCTCGTCTCCGTGAAGCTGGCGGTGGCCTTCGTGCTCGCCGCCGCCGCCGCGGGAGCGCCCCTTGCGCGGTATTGACACGCTCGTCTATCTGGCGGTGATCGCCGGCATCGTCTACGCCGTTTTCTTCTACGGCAAGGACGAGAACCCGACGTTGCGGCCGGAGCCGATCGTCGAAGTAGAGCCGGAGATCCCGCCCGACCTCGGCTCCGAAATCTACGTGCCGCTGGCGGACGAGGCGGTGAACTCGACCGGCACCGCCTACGCCGTCGCCGACGGCGTCTGGGTGACGGCGCGCCACGTCGTCAACGGCTGCGACCAAGTCGGCCTGATCCTGCGCGAGACCCAAGGCGTCCTGGTCACGTCGAAGACCGAAGCCGAAAACGCCGACGTCGCCGTCCTGCGTGTCGATCTCGACCGCACGCCGGTGCCGGTGCGCTTCGCCGACGCCGGGCTCAAGACCGGGCAACTGGCGTTTCACGTCGGCTACCCGCAGGGCGCGCCCGGGGAGGCGGCCTCGAAGCTGATGGGCTCGGAAACCATGGTTCAGCGCGGCCGCTACCTTGGCCGCGAACGCGTGCTGGCGTGGGCCGAAGCCTCGCGCACGGCCGGCTTGCAGGGATCGCTCGCCGGCATTTCCGGCGGGCCGGCGTTCCTTGACGACGGCGCGGTCATCGGGCCGACGGTCGCCGAAGCGCCGCGGCGCGGCCGGATCTACACCGCGGCGCCGGAGAACGTCGAATCGACGTTGGTCGCCGCAGGCGCGGCGGCGGCGGCGGACGCGACCGTCGCGCCGGGGCCTTTTTCGCTCGAAAACTACGGCGACGAAGCGCGCTTGCTGCGGCATGATTTGCGGGTCGCCAAGGTCATGTGCGTCGTCAACCGCTGACGCCGCCGGCCCCCGGGTCGGATCCGGAAAAGGCGACACGCGGCGCCGCCTTACGACGCCTTCGCAAGCAGCGCGGCGAAAGCTTTTTCGATGTCGGCGAGGGGCGCGCCGGTGAAATCCGCGTCGCGCTCGGCGACGATCTTGACGCGGACAGTGGCGCCGAGGTCGTCGCGCAGCCGGCCCAGGGACCGCGGGTCGGCGAACACCACCAAGCGTTCGAACTTCTTGGCGCGCGCCGCCTTCTCAAGCCAGGCGGCGACGTCCTTGACGAACGCGGCCTCGGCGAGGTCGTGGCGGTCGGGCTCCTCCACCGCGCTGCGCGAGGCGCCGCCGGCGTCGTGATGGCGGCCGGGACGGTCGCTCCCGAGATCGCGGTTGGACGGGTGGTCGTGCGCGCGTTGTTCGAGAAGCTGAAGATTTGGCGCGTCGTCGAAGCCTTCGTTGCGGAATATCAGCGCCTTCTCGCCGTCGAGGGTCACCACCCAGGTTTCCGCCGTGATGTCGGGTTTCATGTATCGCTCCTTGGCCGGACAGGGCGCGCCGGACGCATCGGTCGAACACAGTGTAAGCCCGGAACGAGGCGACGGGGATGCTCGACAACGCCGCCGAACTGCGTCACTTCGCCCCCATGACCCATTTCGGCGATCGCTTGATCGACGCCGTGCGCGCGCACGGCCCGTTGTGCGTGGGCCTCGACCCCTACGCGGAACGAATTCCGAAGCTGTTCGGCGATCCGGGCCCTGAAGCCGTCGGCCGGTTCAGCGAGGCGGTCGTCGCGCGTCTGGCCGGACGCGTCGCCGTCATCAAGCCGCAGATCGCTCTGTTTGAAAAATGGGGCCCGGCCGGCCTCGCCGTCCTCGCCGACCTCGTCGGCGCGGCCCGGGATCTCGGCTTGATCGTGATCCTCGACGCCAAGCGCGGCGACATCGGCGCCACGGCGTCCGGCTACGCGCAAGCCTACCTCGGTCCCGACGCGTGGCTGCCGGTCGACGCGGTCACGGTCAATCCGTACATGGGTTTGGACACGCTCGCTCCGTGGCTGGAGCTGGCCGACGCCGCGGGGCGGGGGGTTGTCGTCTTGGCGCGCACCTCAAACCCTGGCGCGGCCGATCTGCAGGATCTGGACGCCGGCGGCGCGCCGGTCTGGGAACGCGTCGCGGCGGCGCTGCGGCCGCTGGTCGACGCGCGCGTCGGCGAGTCCGGCTGGTCGTCGGTGATGGCCGTGGTCGGCGCCACGGCGCCGGACGAGGCCCGTCGCGCGCGCGCGCTGCTTCCCGCCGCGCCGTTTCTGGTGCCCGGCTACGGCGCCCAAGGGGCGACGGCCGCCGACGCGCTTGCGGGCGGGCGCGGCGGCGACGGAGTCGTGGTCAATTCCTCCCGCGCGGTTCTCTATTCGCGCGCCGCGGCCGAGGCGGGAGACATGGCGGCGTGGTCGAACGCGTTCGACGCCGCGGTCGAGACCGCCAAGAGCGACCTCGCCGCGGCGTCGGCGTGATCTAGCCGGCCGGCTTGACGAACCGGAGGGCGAAGCGGTTCGTCGAACCGCGAATCGACGGGTCGAACACGGAGATCGTCAGCGGATCGTCCGGGTTGGCCAGAAAGTCGCCTTCGGCGTCGAGTTGAAATCCGGCTTCGGTCGCTTCCGCCAACACCGTCGCGGCGTCGATGCGATGCAGCGTGTCGGTGTCGCGGACGCCGGAGTCGGCTTCGGCGCGATGGTCGGTGACCACGTAGACGCCGCCGGGCTTGAGGGCGGCGAAAATCTGACGGTTCATGTCCACCCGGTCGACCGGCAGATTCGCCGTGTCATGGTAGATCAGGCCGGCGAAAGCCGCGTCCAGCGAACCGGGCGCATAGCCAAGATCGCCGAACGACGACTCCGACGGCGTCACGTTGGGATATCCCGCCGCGGTCGCCTGCATCGCCGGCCCGACGGATTCGAATTTCTCCACCCATTCGGGCGGATTCTGCATGATCACCGAGCCGTCGTCGCCGACGACCGCGGCGAGCAGCCGGGTCATGTATCCGCCGCCGGCGCCGAGATCGACGACCGCGTCCCCGGGGCCGATTCCGGCGAACGAGAGCACCTCGGCCGGGTTGCGCGCCGCGTCCCGCTCGACGTCCGCGGCCGGCCGACGACTGTCGGCCAGGGCGGCGGCGTAGTCGACCGTCGGCGCGGCGCCGTGAGGCGTCTCAAGTTCCGTCGACTTGCACGCGGCGAGCGCCAAAGTCGCGACGGCGCAAATAAGAATTGGCTTCATGAAGATTCTCCCCAACACCGGCGGCGACCATCGCCCAACCCGGCGGCGGAGGCAAATGCCGGCGCTTCGAGCGGACCGCGACGCGCGACCGGCGGCGGCGCTCCCGCGTTGGAGGAACAAGCCTCGAACACAGCGCACCCTCGGCCGACGCCGCACGGTCGACAAATCCCGCGCGATGGCGTTACGTCGCCCGCGAAACAGGGAGGCGAACCCATGCAATTGCACCAGGCGTCCTGGCCGGAAGTCGAAACCTATCTCGCGCGGTCGAAAGGGATCGTCATTCCCATCGGCTCGACCGAGCAGCACGGACCGAACGGGCTTCTCGGCACCGACGCGATCTGTCCGGAAGTGATGGCCAAGGCGGCGGGCGACGACGCCGGATTCCTGGTCGCGCCGACCTTCAACGTCGGCGTCGCCCAGCATCACCTCGGCTTTCCCGGCACCATCACGCTGACGCCGGCGACCATGATCGCGGCGATCCAAGATTGGCTGTCGTCGTTGCGCCGGCACGGCTTTGAGCGGTTCTATTTCTTCAACGGCCACGGCGGCAACATCGCGACGATTGAGGCGGCGTTCGCCGAGGCGTACGCGCCGTGGAGTTTCGAGGCCGACCCGGCGCCGTTCGCCTGCAAGCTGCGCAACTGGTGGGATCTTGAAGGCGTCGACGCCTATCAGAACGAGCTTTTTCCGGTCGGCCTCGGCAGCCACGCGACGCCGTCGGAAGTGGCGGTCACCTACGCCGCCTATCCGGACGCGGTGAAGGATGTCGCCATGTCGCCGAAGATCGCGCCGAACGGACCGGTGCGCGACGCCGCCGACTACCGGGCGCGGTTCCCGGACGGCCGCATCGGCTCGGACCCGAGTCTGGCGACGCCGGCGCTGGGCGAAAAGATCATCGCCAAGGTCAAGGCGGCGCTGATTCCGGAGGTGACGGCGTTTTTCAGCGAGACCGCACCGGCGGCCCGCGCCGCCGCGGAGTGATCACAGGGTCTCGAGCTTGAACGGTCGGTTGAGCAGATTTTCAATCGCGTCGTCGATCGACAGTCGGCCCGACACGATGGCGTCCACGGACGCGGCGATCGGCATGTCGACGCCCTTGCGCCGCGCCAGTTCCGCCACCGCCGGGGCCGACGTGACCCCCTCGGTGACGCCGCGGCGTTCGGCGAGGACCTGATCCAGCTTGCGCCCCTGGCCGAGGGAGTAGCCGAGGGACATGTTGCGCGACTCCGACGACGAACAGGTCAGCACGAGGTCGCCCAGGCCGCACAGGCCCTGAAGCGTTTCGACCCGGGCTCCGAGCGTTCCGGCGAGCCGCGCCATTTCCGCGAACGCCCGCGTGATCAGGGACGCGTGCGCGGACAGGCCGAGCCGGCGTCCGGCGACGATGCCGCAAGCGATGGCGTGCACGTTCTTCACCGCCCCGGCGATCTCGGCGCCGATCAGATCGTCGGTCAGGTAGGGCCGAAACGACGGCTGCCCGATGGCCTCGGCGAGGCGGCTCGCGACCTCGAAATCGTTGCAGGCGAGGGTCGTCGCCGCGGGCAAGCCCAAGGCCACTTCGCGCGCGAAATTGGGCCCCGAGAGCACCGCCGGAATCGCGTCGGGCAACTCCTCCACAAGAACGTCGGTCATCAGCTTCAGCGAGGATTGCTCCAGGCCTTTCGAGCACATCACCACCGGCATGCGCGGCCGCGACGCGGAGCGAAAGCGGCACAGGACTTCGCGCGTGTGCTGCGCCGGCGTGACCGCGAAAATCGCGTCGCACGAGGTCAGCTCGTCCAGCACCGACGTCGCGCGGATCGACTCCGACAGGGTGACGCCGGGAAGGTGATCGGCGTTTTCGCGCCGGGCGTTGATGCCGACCGCCTGTTCCTTGCGCCGCGCCCAAAGGACGACGTCGCGGCCGGCCCGGGCGGCGGCTTGCGCCAGGGCGGCGCCCCAGGCGCCGGCGCCGAGGACGCCGATGCGCTCGATCGGTTGGGTCACGCCTTGGGTCCTTTCTTGCCGCCGCCCAACGCGGGCGCCGCGGCGGGATCGAGGGGCCAGCGCGGCCGCGCCGCAACGTCAAGTTGATCCGATTCGCCGCGCCGCAGCCGCTCGATGCCCACAAGCGCGATCATCGCGGCGTTGTCGGTGCACCATTTCAGCGGCGGCGCGACGAGCGGTCGGCCGGCGTCCTCGGCGGCCGCGGTCAAGGCGGCGCGGATCACGGCGTTCGCCGCCACGCCGCCGGCGACGATCACGGCGCTTGCTTCGGCCGCCGCGGGCAGGGCGAGGGCGGTGCGGACGCGGTCGGCGAGGACGTCCGCGACCGCGGCTTGAAAGCTCGCGGCGAGGTCGGCCTTGTCGGCGTCGCTGGGGGAGTCGAGGGATTGGTAGGCGCGCGTCGCCGCCGTCTTCAGGCCGGCGAAGGAAAAGTCCGGGTTCGGCGCGCCGCGGAACGGGCGGGGCAGGGCGAATCGCGTCGCGTCGCCGGCCGTCGCGGCGCACTCGACGGCGGCCCCCGAGAGGCCGAGGCCCGTCAGCTTGGCGATCTTGTCGAAGGCTTCGCCGGCCGCGTCGTCGACCGTCGTGCCGAGGCGCTGGTAGTCGCCGACGCCGCGCACCATCAGAATTTGCGTGTGGCCGCCGGACACCAGAAGCAGCAGATAGGGAAACGCGACTTTCTCGCTGAGACATGGCGACAGCGCGTGGCCCTCGAGGTGATTGACCGCGACCAGGGGCAGGCGGTGGGCGAGCGCCACGGCCTTGGCGGTCATCAGCCCGACCATGACGCCGCCGACGAGTCCCGGGCCGGCGGTGGCGGCGACCGCGTCGAGATCGCCGAATCCGACGCCGGCGTCGGCCATGGCGCGCCGCGCGACGGCGTCGAGCCGGTCAACGTGCGCGCGCGCCGCGATTTCGGGGACGACGCCGCCGAACGGAGCGTGCGCCGCGTCCTGTCGGACGACGCGCTCGCCAAGCACGCGGACGGCGCCGTCGGCGTCGCGACGCACCACCGCGGCGGCGGTGTCGTCGCAGCTGGTCTCGAAACCGAGAACCGTCAGAGCGCCGGCGGGCGATTGCGTCGCGGCGGGGTCGCGTGCAGGTTCCATGGCCCGCCCTTAGCCCTGACTCTGCGCCCATGCAACGCCGCCATGTATTTGGAACCACGGGCTTTCCGCCGCCCGCGACGGCGCGCCGAGGGGCCGCGTGACCGGTCCGGCCGTGTTGGTGACCCGGACCGCGCCGGGCGCGGCGCGCACCGCCGCGGCGCTGCGCGCGCGCGGCGTCGAGCCGGTCGTGCACCCGATGCTCGAGGCCGCGCCGGCGGCGTTCGACGCCGCCGTCCTGGCGACGGCCCAGGCGGTCGCGGTCACCAGCGCCCACGCGGCCGAGGCCGCCGCCGCCGGCGGCCGGCCTGTGTTCGCCGTCGGCGACGCCACCGCCGCGGCGGTCCGCGCCGCCGGCGCTTCTGACGTGCGCTCGGCCGCCGGCGACGCGGCGGACCTGGCCGCGCGGATCGCCGCGGCGCTGGATCCCGCCGCCGGCCCGGTGGCGTTCGCGCGCGGCCGCGACGTCGCCGGAGATCTCGCGCGCGCGTTGGCCTCGGCCGGCTTCGACGTTCGCCCCGTGGTCGTCTACGAAACCTGGCCGGTCGAGGCGTTCTCGGCGGCGCTGCGCGCCCGCTTCGACCACGGCCGGCTCGACGCGGTGCTGTTTCACTCCCGCCGCGGCGCCGACGCCTTCGGCCGCGCCGCGGCCACGTCCGGCTTCGAGGGGCGCCTCAGCGGGCTGGTCGCCGCGGCGATCGGGCCGGACGCCGGTGACGTCGCGGCGGGACAGGGATTTCAAAGGGTTGCGACGGCGGCGGAACCGAACGAGAACAGCTTGTTCGAGGCGCTGTTTTCGGTTCTGGCGTCGCGGTCTTAAGGCGTTAACCCTCGCGTTCGTAGACTCCTGACGGGTGCTCGGAGACGGCGATGACCGACAAGAAACCAGCCCGCGCCAAGCCTGCGGCGAAAACGGATTCCGACGCCAAGGCCGAGGCGCCGGCGAAAAAGCCTGCGGCGGCCGCCAAGACGAAGCCGGCGTCCGCGACCGCCTCGTCCGCGTCTGCGGAGGGCTCGGCCCCCCGCGACCAGCCGATCGACGCCGAATTCACGCCCGCGTCGCCGGTGCTGCCGTCGTTCGATTTTCTCAAGCAGAAAGCGGTCTCGATGCCGGTGGCACTGGGCCTCGCCCTGGCGGCGGCCCTGGTCGGCGGCCTGATCGGCGTCGTGTTCGACGGCGGCGGGGGCGGCGACCGCCTGAGCCGCGACCTCGCCCAACGCTTGGACGCGCAGGAATCGCGCCTCGACGCCGTGAGGAACGCCCTGACCAGCTCCGACGGCGCCAGCCTCGACGCCGCGGCCGTGGCCGACATCGCCGCCGATGTCGCGGGCGTGCGCGGCGAGCTGCGCCGGGTCGCGTCCCGGGTCGCGGTGATCGAAGCCGCGGGCGGCGACCGCGACGGCGTCGCCGACGTTTCCGACCGCCTAGAGCGCGTCGCCGCCGAGGTTTCGGAAGCCCGCCGCATCGCACTCGACGCCGCCGCCGCGCCCGACGCCCAGGCGGCCGAGATCGCAAGCCTGCGCGCCCGGGTCGACAGCCTGACCGAGGCGCTCGACGCCCAGCAGCGCGCCTTGACCCAGATCAGCAACGCCACCTCGCGCATCGCCGGGCGGCTGACCGGCGTCACGGCGCCGATCGGCCCCGACGGCGCCGGCCCCGCCGCGGCCCTGGCGCTCGCCGAGGTGCAAGAGGCCGCCGCCGGCGGACGCGCGTTCGCCGACGAACTCGCGGAGCTGCGCCGCTACGCCGGCGATGTCGCGGCGCTGGACGCGCTCGACGCCTACGCCGCCGCCGGCGCGCCGACGTATCAGGACTTGTCGCTCGCCTTTCCGCAGGTGGCGCGGGCCGTGCGCGACGCCGAAGCCGGCGACGGCGGCGGCCTGGTCGACCGTTTCGGCCGCGCCATGACCGGCCTGGTCAGCGTCCGGCGCCTCGACGCCCCGGAGACCGACGCCGTCGGCGACATCGTCGTGCGGGCGCGGGCGCGGGTCCAAGAAGGCGACATCGCCGGCGCCGTGGTCGAACTCGAACGCCTGCGCGACGCTCCGGCGGCGGCGGCTCAGGACTGGATCACCGACGCCCGGCGCCGGATCGAACTCGACATGGCGCTGACAAGCCTGCGCGACGCGCTGCGCGGGGGCGGGGGCTGACGCCGCATGGGACGCCTGGTCTTCCTCCTTCTGGTCGTCATCGCCGGCATGGCGGCGGTGATCGCGACCGTGTTCCTGATGCCGAATTCCGGCTCCGTGACGCTGACCTACGGCAACACCGAAGTGTCGACCTACGCCGCCGTGCTTGTGGCGATGGTGTTCTTGATGTCCGTCGCCGGAGCGCTGCTGATCTGGATCCTCGGCCTGCCGAGCCGCTGGATGCGCGGCCGCCGCCGGCGGCGGCGGGAGAAGGGCTGGGAATCGCTCGAACGCGCGCTCGTCGCCATGGCCACCGGCGACGGCCGCGGCGCCCGGCGCGAGGCGCGCAAGGCCGACACGCTGCTGGAGCGTTCCGCCGCCCCAAGCCTGATCGCCGCGCAGGCGGCGCAGAACATGGGCGACGTCATCGGCGCGGAATCGCAGTACGCGGCGATGTTGTCGGACGGCCGCACCGAGGTCGTCGGCCGCCGCGGTCTCGCCGAAGCGGCCTTGTCGCGGGGCGATTTCGAGACCGCCATCGTGCACGCCCGCGAAGCTTTCACGGCGCGCCCCGACGTGCGCTGGGCGTTCGACCTCCTGTTCGGCGCCCAGGTGCGCGCGACGCGCTGGGAAGACGCGCTCGAAACCCTCGACCTGGGGGCCAAGAACAAGCATCTGCCCGACAAGTCGGTGCGCCGTCGGCGCGCCGTTCTGCTCGCCGCGGCGGGCGCCTCGCACGAGCGCGACGACCTCGACCGCGCCCGCGATTTCGCCGAGCGCGCGGCCTCGACCAGCCCGGCGTTCGCCCCGGCGACCGCGCTGGCGGCGCGCCTCTTGCTGATGTCCGGCAAGTCCTGGCGCGCCGCGAGCGTCGTCGAGGAGGCCTGGACCGCCGCACCGCACCCGGCCTTGTCGCTCGCCTACAAGGATCTCAAGCCGGACGAGCCCGCCGACAAGCGCGCCAAGCGCCTCGCCGGCCTGATCAAGCTCAACCCCGACCACCGCGAAAGCCGCATCCTCGCCGCCGAGAGCGCGCTGGAGGAGGGCGACGTCGCCGCCGCCAAGGAGGCGCTGACCACGGTCCGCGACCGCGAGGGCGAGCCGAGCGCCCGCCTGTGCGGCCTCTACGCCCGGATCGCGGAAGCCGACGGCCGCCGAAACGAGGCGCGCGACTGGGTGCGGCGGATCGGAATCGCGCCGGAAGAGCCGGACTGGTCCGACCTCGACCCGGAGGGCCCGGCGTTCGCCTACACCGACGAGGATTGGGCGCGGCTGGTGTACTCTTACGGCGACGTCGGCGAGCTGATTCATCCGCGCCACGAACGCTACGAGCGCGCCCGCATGACGGCCCCGGAACACCTGCTGCTGGAGTCCCCCGACGCCGCCGGATCGGGGCCGCCCGCGCCGCCGCCGCGGGCGGGAGAAACGCCGCCGAAACGCAACGGCGCGCCGGAGTGGGCGCCCGGCCGCGTGCCCGACGACCCGGGTCCCGACGGCGCCCCCGACTGAGCCGCCGCGCGGCCATCAACCGCTTGCTCACGAAAACCCGTCAGAGTAGGTTCCGCGCCCTGGCGGGCCGCCTTAGCTCAGTTGGTAGAGCATCGCATTCGTAATGCGGGGGTCGGGTGTTCGAGTCACCCAGGCGGCACCACGATTTCAGATAGTTAGCGAACTGGCGTCGAATCTCGTACTCTTGGGGTAGCGCCTGGGGTGTCGAAGCGAGCCTGCCGGTGCGTTGATCGAACATGGAATCGGCCCAGGCTATAGACATGGCCAATCAATGCACCGCGACAACGGCGGGCGGCGCTCGATGTAAGCGTCCAGCAGGAGAGTCCGGGCTGTGCAGTGCTCACGCACCCACGAAACCAAACCCTCAGCGCGATCGATATAGAAAGTTCGTCGGAATCCTGACCGAAACCTGCAAAACGCTTGGCTGGGATGCATTCTTGGAGTCCGAAGACAAACGTTGGCGCTTTGGCATCATTCACGTTTCGAAACGGTTCGGATTCCACGAAGTCGAAGGGACGGTAACGTTCTCGGTCCATGACAACCGCTTTCAGTGTCGGATCGCGAAGACCACTTCGTTCCACGGAACTGGCCTAGTAGAACTTCAGGAAGCGATTGAGATCGCGCTGAAAGAGTCGGGATGTGTCGATCACAAAGCGGACAAGATTGCTGCTCCGCCTGCATCGATCGATCCGCACGTCTTAGTCCGTAGGCTGCTTCGCAAGTTTCAAACTGCGTCCAAGCCGCTTCGAAATCGACAACGCGGCCGACAGGAATTTTGCATCGTAGACGAATACGACGTTCAAGACCTCACGGAAGCGTTGCTCCGCGCTTACTTCGATGATGTTCGTCCTGAAGAATCAGCTCCGAGCGTTGCGGGTAAAGCGTCTCGAATGGATTTCCTTCTTAAGGCGGAACAGATTGTTATCGAAACGAAGTGCGTGAGCCAAAAAAACAAGAACGCGATTCGGGATGAGTTGATCATCGACATAGAACACTACCGCGCTCACCCCGACTGCGGGACATTGTACTGCCTGGTCTACGACCGCGATCGTCTGATCAAGAATCCCCCCGGGTTTGAGAAGGATTTGAGCGGCGACAAAGACGGGTTGAAAGTCACAGTGATCGTTTGCCCGCATTGATGCCGAGCCTAGCGCAGGAAATGGACACCGAAATCAAGCTTGAAGTCGTCTATTATTCTTCGCCGATACCGAGGAGCATGGAAGTCATCACGCTCCTCGGTTTGGTTTTCGACCGAGTTCATTTTCCTCATACGTATTTGCCGACTGAAGGATTCACGAACGACGAAATTGAAGAAAGGATTCGGCGTCTAGAGCCGGTCTTGAAATCAGACATCGAACAGCAGAGTTACCTTGCAGAATCCACGCTTCAAATGATCCGTGCGCTTCGTTTGCTTCGGTGGAACGAGTGGACCAAAGAGTTTCTATATTTCACGGGAGACGGCTCGGTTTGGAAGGAGGCCGATAAGGTCGGCGAGCTTGCAGAGCAGATTTTTGATCTCACGTTCGGGCCGCCCCCCGTCGGATGGGAACCAACGATCACGACTGGGAGTTCATTTGCCGTATCGCCGGAGCTTGGAAGGGGCGATGCATCGATTGCATTCGCTGGGGAGTTTCACTATCCGGCGCTCGCAATCAAATACGCAGGCGAGAATTCGCTTCCGCTATTGAATGATGTTCCTCGGCTTGCGGTTCCGGGAACACTGGTTGCACCGAAGGAAGACGCGAAAATGCTGGCGTCGATCATAGCGACCGAATGCATCAAATTTCTTCTTCCGACTGTACCTTCACTCGATATTTGGGATTTGCTCGATTTTCGCGACGAGATGAAGCCATACGTATCGTCGTTCAGGCTTTCAATTCTCCGGCTCGCAAGAACGCTGAACTCAATGATCGGCGACGGAGCAACGTCCGAGGAAATCGGCAAGAAGGCAGCGTTTTTGGTTGAGACTGATGTTCAGCCTCCTCTAATCGAATTGAAGAACTACGCCGAAAGCCCCGAACGTCGGTGGTATAAGAACGTGAGCGATTTGGTTCCTCTAGCGTCCAAGATCGTCGGATCATTTAGCGCCGTTCCCAGCGGACTGCCCGTCTCCGCATCGCTGGTTGGCGTCGGCGGCCTATTTGCCGGTGACGTGAAAGCGGAATGGGACCGAGAAGCGGCGGTCAAACGAAGTCCGATTTATTATCTACTAGAAGTGGAGCGACTGAAACGCCGTTAGGCGAGCGCGGCTTCTAAGGGCGAAAATCAACCATCCGCCGCATCTTCGTTGTCTTCGTCGTCGTCCTGAACTCGTTTCGCCATTTTCATCTCCAAAAATTGACCCGCGCCGAGAGGGAGTAACAAGCGGCGCGGGTCTAGTTGCTTCGCGACTTCGAAGCTCCGAATTTCAAAACTTCGCGGCTCGGCCGTCGGGGAGACCGCCGCCGCCGCGTTTGAACCAGTACGACTTTACCGTGACTGGCGTCGTGTACGGGTCCGACACCAGCCGAATGCCCGGCCGGTCGACGATCGTGAAAGCACGTCGGAAATCGCCGAATGCGATGGACAGCGCGGCCGCGGCGATTGCGGGCATCGACTCATCCAGTTGT